>NZ_JBIDCW010000004.1:360817-369125 GCF_043204795.1 Streptomyces sp. NPDC047706
TGCCCCGGCCGGGCCCTGTCAGGGGGCGGGGCAGTCCGGCGTCGACGCCGGACGGCCCCTCCTCTCCCCTCCTGATGCCGGCCCCGGTCCATCGCTACCGGGGCAGCACCACGACATACGCCGCCGGGTCCCGGTCCGCCGACGCCATCAGCGCCGTGCGCACGACGGTCGCCTGCTGCTCCATCGCGTCCCGCAGCTTCTTGGGCGTGATGTACACGACCGTGATGCCCAGCCGCTCCAGGTGCTCACGCTTGCGGGCGTACTCCGACCACAGGGCGTCGTTCTCCTGCCGGTCGCCGTGCCGGGGCGCCCGGGTGTCCAGTTCCAGCGCCACGGCGTGCTCCGGCCAGTAGGCGTCCAGGCCCCCGAGGTGCGGCCCGCCGGGCAGCCGCAGGTCGACGTTCCACACCGGGTCGGGCAGGCCGTACTCGCGGACCATCCGGTAGAGCCGGTCCTCCGCGATCGCCCGCCCCTCCGCCAGCAGCGAGTCCACGGCGTCCACGACGTGCGGGCGGCTCAGCAGCCTGGCCTCGTTCAGCTCCCGGACGACCGCGGCGGGTTCGCAGTGCCCGCCGCGCACCGCCTCGGTGAGCAGCCGCCGTACCGCGCCCGCGTCGGCGAGGTCGGCCACCGCGTCGGCCAGGGCCCGCGGCACCGGCGCGACCGGCAGGCCCGTGCGGTACTGCGGCGTGGGCAGTGCGGGGGTGCGCAGCACGCGGACGCATCCGGTCGAGCGCAGCCGGCGCAGCCGGGGGACCAGCACGTCGACGCGGTCCAGGGAGAGCAGCGGCGGGACGGCGGAGAAGCCGTGCAGGTTCAGCGCGGCGAGGCCGGTGATCATCGCGTCCGGGTAGGGCGGACGCTGCTCGTCGTCGGCGCCGGGCTGGGCCGGCACGCCGGGGGAGGGCTCCCGGGCGGTGTACATCAGCACCGCGTGCAGCCGCTCCTCGCTGGTCGGCGGGCCGGGGTGGAGCAGGTAGACGCCCGGGAGGAGCTCCTGCCAGGAGCCGCCGGGCTTGCACTGCGCGTTCGTCTCGGCGGCCGATACGCCGTGCATCCGCAGCTGAGCGGCCGTCATGACCCGGCGCCGGCCGTCGGACAGGTGGTGCAGGGGGCGGGGGGAGAGCGGGGTGTTGTGGTTCATGCCCCGGAGATTCCCGTGCCCGGCCGGCCGCTTAACCGCTGTTACACGCCCGTCGACAAACCCGGACAAGCTCGCCCTAAAGGACGCGTGTTCGGATGCCGAGAGAGCGGCGAAAACCCCTGGTCCGTTCGGGTGCGGACCAGGGGTTACGGTTGTTGTTGCCTGAATTTCGTAACGGTGACCTACGGCCCAAGCTCAGGCCAAAGCTGCTGGTCAGTCACCCGTCGCCGCGTCGCACGCCTGTCCGCGCAGATCCCGCGCCAGGTCGTCACGGGCCTCCAGGACCAGCCGGCGCAGGGCCGGGGCGGCACCCTCGTGCGCGGCCAGCCAGGTGTCCGCCGCCGCCAGCGTCTCCTCGTCCGCGCGCAGCGCCGGGAACATGCCGCGCACCACGTGCATGGCGATCTGGATCGACCGCTCCTGCCACACCCGCTCGATGGCCGCGAAGTACTTCTCGGCGTACGGCGCGAGCAACTCCCGCTGGGAGGGCTGGCCGAAGCCCGCGATCGTCGCCTCCACCAGCGCGTTGGACAGCGCGTCCGACTCCACGACCTGCGCCCACGCCTGTGCCTTGACCGCCGCCGAGGGGCGGGCGGCGAGGCAGCGGACCTGGCGGCGCCTGCCGGACGCGGTGTCGTCCCGGGCCAGCTCCGCCGCCAGCGCCTCCTCGCCGGCGGCCCCGTGCGCGGCGAGCGGTTCCAGGAACGCCCAGCGCAGCTCCTGGTCCACCTCCAGCCCGTCGATCCGCTCGGTGCCGTCCAGCAGCCCCGCCAGCAGACCCAGGTGGTCCGCGCCGGACGCCACCGACGCGAAGAACCGCGCCCAGGCCAGCTGCTGCTCGCTGCCCGGCCCGGCCGCCCGCAGCTCACGCAGGGCACCCTGCGCGAGCAGCTCCTGACCGGCGGAGCGCCACTGCGGCGCCGCGTAGTGGGTCAGCGCCGACTCCGCCCAGGCGTGCAGCATCTGGAGCACGCCGATGTCCGACTCGCGCCCCGCGAACCGCAGCACCAGGTCGGCGAAGTCCCGCGCCGGCAGCAGCGCGTCCCGGGTCATGTTCCACAGCGCCGACCAGCACAGGGCACGGGCCAGCGGATCGGTCAGCGCGCCCAGCGCGTCCTTGAGGGCGGCCAGCGAGGTCTCGTCGAAGCGGATCTTGCAGTACGTGAGGTCGTCGTCGTTGACCAGCACCAGCTCCGGCGCCTCGGCGCCGGCCAGCCCCGTCACCACCGTGCGCGGGCCGTCGACGTCCGCCTCCTGGACGGCGTACCGCTCCAGCGCCCCGTCCGCCGTGCGCCGGTACAGGCCGATCCGCACCCGGTGCGGGCGCAGCTCGGGGTGTGACTCGGGAGCCTCCTGCACCACCGCCAGCTCCTCGACGCGGCCCCGCGGGTCCAGCAGCACCTGTGGGGTGAGCGAGTTGACGCCGGCCGTCTGGAGCCAGGACCGCGCCCAGGCGCCCATGTCCCGCCCGCTGGTCTCCTCCAGCACCGACAGCAGGTCGCCCAGGCGCGTGTTGCCGTACGCGTGCCGCTTGAAGTAGCGCCGCGCGCCCTCCAGGAACGCCTCCTCGCCGACGTACGCCATGAGCTGCTTGAGGACGCTCGCGCCCTTGGCGTAGGTGATGCCGTCGAAGTTCAGCTTCGCGTCCTGCAGGTCGCGGATGTCGGCGGTGACGGGATGCGTGGAGGGGAGCTGGTCGGCGCGGTAGGCCCAGGACTTGCGGCGGTTGGCGAAGGCGATCCAGCCGTCGGTGAAGCGGGTGGCGCGGACCAGCGAGAAGGAGCCCATGAAGTCGGCGAACGACTCCTTCAGCCACAGGTCGTCCCACCACTCCATGGTGACCAGGTCGCCGAACCACATGTGCGCCATCTCGTGCAGGATCACCGTGGCGCGGTGCTCGTACGAGGTCTGCGTGACCTTCCCGCGGAAGAGGTACTCCTCCTGGAAGGTCACCAGGCCCGGGTTCTCCATCCCGCCGAGGTTGTACTCGGGCACGAAGGCCTGGTCGTACTTCCCGAACGGGTACGGGCAGTCGAAGTGGTCGTGGAAGAAGTCCAGGCCCTGCTTGGTGATCCGGAAGATCTCGTCGGTGTCGAAGTAGGGCGCGAGGCCCTTGCGGCACAGCGCGCCGAGCGGGATCTCCAGCGCCGAGCCGTCGTCGAGCTTGCGGGTGTAGGAGCCGGTGACGTAGTGGTACGGGCCCGCGATCACACAGGTGATGTACGTGGCGATCGGCTTGGTCTCGGCGAACCGCCAGACACCGTCCGCGAGTTGCCCGGCCCCGTTGCTCCACACCGTCCAGCCCTCCGGCGCCCGCACCTCGAAGCGGAAGGGTGCCTTGAGGTCGGGCTGCTCGAAGTTGGCGAAGACCCGGCGGGCGTCGGCCGGCTCGTACTGGGTGTACAGGTACACCTCGCCGTCCTCGGGGTCGACGAACCGGTGCAGGCCCTCGCCGGTACGGGAGTAGGCGCACAGCGCGTCGACGATCAGCTCGTTGTCGGCGGCGAGGTCCTCCAGCAGGATCCGGGAGCCGTCGAAGACCTCGCTGGGGTCGAGGTCGCGGCCGTTCAGCGAGACCGCGGTGACGTGCGGTGCGATCAGGTCCGCGAAGCTCGCCGCGCCCGGCTCGGCGCAGCGGAACCTGATCGTGGTGACCGAGCGGAAGGTCCGCGGCCCGTCGCCGGACGCCTCGCCGATCGCGGAGCGCACGTCGAGGGCCACGTCGTACCCGTCGACGGACAGCAGGGCGGCCCGCTCCCGGGCCTCGTCACGGGACAGATTCTCACCGGGCACGGGCGGCACTCCCTAGGGTTCGTCGGACACTGCTGATCAGGACCGATCCTGCCATGCGCTGCTGACGGGGGCAGCCGGGAATGGCGGGACACGTGGCGGCGTTGCTGCGGACGTTGCTACGGGAGATTCGCTTCCTCATGAGGAGAGACATGCCGGACAAGACCCCCGTCGATTTCTGGTTCGACCCGCTGTGCCCTTGGGCCTGGATGACCTCCCGCTGGGTGCTGGAGGTGGAGAAGGTCCGTGACATCGAGGTCCGCTGGCACCTGATGAGCCTCGCGGTGCTGAACGAGGACAAGCTGGACGAACTTCCCGAGGAATACCGCGAGATGCTCGCCACCAAGGCGTGGGGACCGGTACGGGTCGTCGTCGCGGCGCAGCAGGAGCACGGCCCCGAGGTGCTCGGCGACCTCTACACCGCGCTCGGCACCCGCATCCACAACGAGGGCCAGGGCCCCGAGAAGGAGGCGGTCGCCGCCGCCCTGAAGGACGTGGGCCTGCCGGAGACCCTCATGGAGCACTGGGACGCCACCCCCTACGAGCCCCAGCTGCGCGCCTCCCACCAGGAGGGCATCGACAAGGTCGGCCAGGAGGTCGGCACGCCCGTCATCTCGGTACCCGGCCCCGGCGGCGAGGAGGTCGCGTTCTTCGGCCCGGTCGTCACCCCCGCCCCCCAGGGCGAGGAGGCCGCCCGCCTCTGGGACGGCACCCTGGCCGTGGCCTCGGTCCCGGGCTTCTACGAGATCAAGCGCACCCGCACCAAGGGCCCCGACTTCAGCAACCTCTAGGGGTCCTGGCGGTCCTCGGGCTCGGCCGGCATCTTCCGCGGCGGATGCAGGGGCCTCCACACGTGGCCGGTGCGGATGTTGCGGCAGTCCCGCTCGGTGCTGACGCAGATCCAGTAGTGGTCCACATAGGCACGCGGCGCGAGTCCCTGGAGCTCTCGGACCACGTTACGTTCACGGTCGTCCCTGACGTGCCGGTGCGGCTGATCCGTGCCGCACGTGCCGCAGGGCATCGTCCTCTCCATCGGCATGCCGCCACCATGACCCGGAACGCCGCCCACCGGTAGCCCCCGCGAGCCGGCGCGCGGGGGCATCCGGCGCCCGGACAGGGGAAGGCCCCCGCGAGTCACGTCCTCGCGGGGGCCTTCTTCTCTCCGCCTGCCGACGTGAAAGGTGAGAAGACGATCACGAGGCAGGACGATCGGGGGGTGGTGCTCAGGGAGCCAGCAGCAGGACATCCGCCCGGGACTTGGCGGCCTCGTAGCGCCGGGCCACGTCCTGCCAGTTGACGACCTGCCACATGGCCTCGATGAAGTCGACCTTCTGGTTCCGGTACTGGAGGTAGAAGGCGTGCTCCCAGGCGTCGAAGACCAGGATCGGGGTCGCGCCCTGGCCGACGTTGCCCTGGTGGTCGTAGACCTGCTCGACGATCAGCCGGCCGCTCAGCGGCTCGTAGGCGAGGACGCCCCAGCCCGAGCCCTGCGTCGTGGCCGCCGCCTTGGACAGCTGTGCCTTGAAGTTCGCGAAGGAGCCGAAGGACTCGGCGATCGCGCCCGCCAGCTCGCCCACGCCGTCCTTGTCCAGCGGCTCGCCGCCACCGTCACCGGTCATGTTGTGCCAGTAGATGGAGTGCAGGATGTGCCCGGAGAGGTGGAACGCCAGGTTCTTCTCCAGACCGTTGATGGAGCCCCAGGACTCCTTGTCCCGCGCTTCGGCGAGCTGCTCCAGGGTGTCGTTGGCACCCTTCACGTACGCCGCGTGATGCTTGTCGTGGTGCAGCTCGATGATCTCGGGGCTGATCACGGGGGCGAGCGCGGAGTAGTCGTACGGCAGTTCAGGCAGCGTGTAGACGGGCATACGGGGTCCCCTCCGACCTCTTATTGCAATGAGCTTGCAACTACAACCTAGCAAGAAGAAGGCCCCCACGGGTGAACGTGGGGGCCTTTCGGGACGCGGTGGCGTCAGCGCCGGGCGCGCGCCCTCTGCCAGGCGTAGCCGACGGCCGCCAGGACGAGGGTCATCGCGCCCGTCGAGTACAACTGCACCCGCGTGTCCGGCTCCCGGGCCATCAGGACGAAGATCCCCACCATGCCCGCCAGCGCCACCCAGGTCAGCACCGGGAACGCCCACATGCGCACGATCAGCTTCTGCGGCGCCTCCCGCTCCAGCCGGCGGCGCAGCCGCAGCTGCGAGACGGCGATGAAGATCCAGACGACCAGGATCACCGCGCCGATCATGTTCAGCAGCCACGGGAAGACGTCGTCGGGGCGCCAGTAGCTGAGCACCACGCAGACGAAGCCGAAGACGCACGACGCGAGCACCGCGATCCGCGGTACCCCGCCGGAGACCCGGCCCAGCGCCTTCGGCCCCTGGCCGCGACGCACCAGCGAGTAGCCGATCCGCGAGGCGCCGTAGATGTTGGCGTTCATCGCGCTCAGCAGCGCGACCAGCACGACCACGTTCATCAGCTGACCGGCACCCGGGATGCCGAGCTGGTCCAGGGTGGCGACGTACGGCCCGCTCTCGACGACCTCCTCGGAGTCCCAGGGGACGAGGGTGACGACGACCGCCATCGAGCCGATGTAGAACAGCGCGATACGCCACATCGCCGTACGGACCGCGCTCGCCACGCCCTTCACAGGGTCCTTTGACTCGGCCGCAGCGATGGTGACCGTCTCCAGGCCCCCGTAGGCGAACACCGAGGCGAGCAGGCCGATCACCAGACCCTCGCCGCCGCCCGGCATGAAGTCCGTCAGATTGCTCGCGCCGGGGGAGTCGGTGCCGGGCAGCAGGCCCGCGATCGCCAGCACGCCGAGCACCAGGAACAGCGTGATCGCGCCGACCTTCAGCGCGGCGAACCAGAACTCGAACTCACCGAAGTTCTTCACGGCCGCGAGGTTCGCGCCGCAGAACACCAGCATGAACAGCGCCACCCACGCCCACTCCGGCGTGCCCGGCAGCCAGCCGCTGACGATCTTCGCGGCGCCGATGCCCTCCAGCCCGACGGCCGTGCACAGCAGCACCCAGAACGCCCAGCCCGCGGTGAAACCGGCCCACGGCCCGATCGCCCGCTCGGCATGCGCGGAGAAGGAACCCGACGACGGATGGGCGGCCGACATCTCGCCCAGCATCCGCATCACCAGCATCACCAGCAGCCCGGAGATGACGTAGGCGAGGACGATCGACGGGCCGGCGGCGGCGATGCCCGCGCCGGAGCCGACGAACAGCCCGGCGCCGATCACGCCACCGAGGGCGATCATCGACAGGTGGCGCTGCTTGAGTCCGTGGGACAGGGAGGCGTCCGCCTCGGGCGGGGCCTCTACAGGGGTGGGGGTGGTGCGGGACATGGGCGCGGCTCGTCCAGTGCGTGAGGGGATAAGGGGGACAATCACACGGAGTGTAAAGGCCGCGTCGGATTCTCCCCCTGCCCGCCCAATTGGCGAGACCCTACAGAGCCCGCCCTACGCCTCCCGCGTGAGCCACACGTCTCCACCTCAGTGACCGGTATCACGCCGGTTCACGTGTAATCACCACTCTTTGTAAGGAGCCAACCACGACCACGCCTGCCCCTTTGTCGGGCGGTGACGGTGGTCGGCCCCAGGGCCCTGGGTTAGCGTCACGGTGTCCCGAACCGCCCTCACTCGCGGAGTCCCCATGAGCACCGCTGCCGCCGCCCCCGCCCGCCCGGGCCAGGTCCTCGCCGACCTGCTGCCCGCCTCCCGCGTCCGCGACGTCGCGCTCGTCGTCGGCGGCGCCGTGCTCACCGGCCTCGCCGCCCAGATCGCCGTGCCGGTCCCGGGCACCCCGGTCCCGGTCACCGGCCAGACCTTCGCCGCGCTGCTCGTCGGCACCGCCCTCGGCGCCGGACGTGGCTTCCTCTCCCTCGCGCTGTACGCGCTCGCCGGTGTCGCCGGTGTGCCGTGGTTCGCGGAGGGCGGCTCCGGCGTGGCCGCACCCTCCTTCGGCTACGTCATCGGCCTGGTGCTGGCCGCCACGGCCGTCGGCGCGCTGGCCCGCCGGGGCGCCGACCGCTCCCCGTGGCGGACGGCGGGCGCGATGCTCCTGGGCGAGGCGATCATCTACGCCGTCGGTGTCCCGTACCTGGCCTTCGCCGCCGGCATGTCCGCCTCCGCGGCGATCGCGGCCGGCCTCACGCCGTTCCTGGTCGGGGACGCGCTGAAGGCGGCGCTGGCGATGGGCCTGCTGCCGGCGGCGTGGAAGCTCGCCGGCAGGCGCTGACCCCTGGGTGATCCCACGGAGGGGCGGGGGGGGGGGGGGGCGCCCCCCCCCCCCCCCCCCCTATGTGCCCCCCCCACTCCCCCGGGGCCGCCCGGTGCACAACACCCCCCCCGGCCCCGCCGCCCCC
>NZ_JBIDCW010000005.1:0-263892 GCF_043204795.1 Streptomyces sp. NPDC047706
TTCGACCCGGTCCGCAAGCAGTACTTCTTCCACCGGTTCTTCTCCCACCAGCCGGACCTCAACTACGAGAACCCGGCCGTCCAGGAGGAGATCCTGTCGGCGCTGCGGTTCTGGCTGGACCTGGGCATCGACGGCTTCCGCCTGGACGCCGTGCCCTACCTCTACGCGGAGGAGGGCACCAACTGCGAAAACCTTCCGGCAACTCATGAGCTCCTGAAACGGGTGCGCAAGGAGATCGACGCCCACTATCCGGACACGGTGCTGCTGGCGGAGGCCAACCAGTGGCCGGAGGACGTCGTCGACTACTTCGGCGACTACTCCTCCGGCGGCGACGAATGCCACATGGCGTTCCACTTCCCCGTCATGCCGCGCATCTTCATGGCCGTGCGCCGGGAATCCCGCTACCCGGTCTCGGAGATCCTCGCCAAGACCCCGGCGATCCCCTCCAACTGCCAGTGGGGCATCTTCCTGCGCAACCACGACGAACTCACGCTCGAGATGGTCACCGACGAAGAGCGCGACTACATGTACGCGGAGTACGCCAAGGACCCGCGCATGCGCGCCAACATCGGCATCCGCCGGCGCCTCGCCCCGCTCCTGGACAACGACCGCAACCAGATCGAGCTGTTCACCGCGTTGCTGATGTCGCTCCCCGGCAGCCCGATCCTGTACTACGGCGACGAGATCGGCATGGGCGACAACATCTGGCTCGGCGACCGCGACGCGGTGCGCACGCCGATGCAGTGGACGCCGGACCGCAACGCGGGCTTCTCGTCCTGCGATCCGGGCCGCCTGTTCCTTCCGGCCATCATGGACCCGGTCTACGGCTACCAGGTCACCAACGTCGAGGCGGCCATGGCGTCGCCCTCGTCGCTGCTGCACTGGACCCGCCGGATGATCGAGATCCGCAAGCAGAACCCCGCCTTCGGGCTCGGCTCGTACACCGAACTGCAGTCCTCCAACCCGGCCGTACTGGCGTTCCTGCGGGAGCACGGCGACGACCTCGTGCTGTGCGTGCACAACTTCTCGCGCTTCCCGCAGCCGACCGAACTCGACCTGCGCGCCTTCAGCGGATGCCACCCGGTCGAGCTGATCGGCGGGGTGCGGTTCCCCGCCATCGGTGAACTGCCGTACTTGCTCACCCTCGCGGGGCACGGCTTCTACTGGTTCCGGCTCCGCAAGGACGCCGCCTAGTCAGCCCGGGGCGGGGCGGTTTCTCCCGTCCCGCCCGGGGCACGCATCAGTAACACCCCGTCCGCCCGCGTGAGCCGACACCGGCTGACAGCGCCCTCGAGGGCGAACCGGAGAAGGGGAAAGGACGCACGCCATGTCGGAAGCCGTCACCCGCCCCGCCACGGCCGGCCCCGGCCTTCTCGCGTCACTGGATCCGCTGCTGCGGGACTGGCTGCCACGGCAGCGCTGGTTCGCCGGCAAGGGACGTCCGGTCACCGGGTTCACGCCGGTCGCGGCGACCGAACTGCTGCCGGCCGGCGGCAAACTCGGCCTCTACCACCTGCTGGTGCGGGTCCACCAGCCGTCCGCACCGGTCCAGGGCACCGGCCACGCCGCCGCCCCGGCCCCCGGCGACTGCTACCAGCTCCTCATAGGAGTGCGCGAGGCGCTGCCACCCCGGCTGGCACCCGCGCTGATCGGACACGTCACCGGCGGTCCCCTCGCCGGGCGGACGGTGTACGAGGCCCTGTACGACCCCCGGCCCGCCGAGGTGCTCCTGGAGGCGCTCCGCACCCAGGCCCGCATCGGCGACCTGCGCTTCGAGCGGGACCCGCGCCGGGAGATCCGGCCCGGCCTGGTCAGCCGCGCGGTCACCGCCGAGCAGTCCAACTCGTCGGTGATATACGGAGATACGTTCATTCTGAAGCTGCTCCGCCGCATCGTGCCCGGCGTCAACCCGGACCTGGAGCTGCCGCGAGCGCTGGCCCGCGAGGGCTGCCCCCGGGTGCCCGCGCCGACGGCATGGCTGGGCGCGGAGCTGGCCGGGCAGTCGTACGTCCTCGGTGTCCTCCAGCCCTACGTCCAGGGCGCCACCGACGGCTGGGAGCTGGCCCTGCGCGAGCTGGCCAAGGGCGAGGACTTCAGTGCCGAGGCGCGCGCCCTCGGCCGGGCCACCGCCGAGGTGCACACGGCACTGGCCCGCGCGCTGCCGACCGTGACCCTCGGCCACACCCAGCTGCGCTCGATGGTCGACGGCATGCTCGCACGCCTCGGCCTCGCCGCACAGGCGGTGCCCGCGCTCCGGCCGTACGTCCCCGGACTGCGCTCCGCGTTCGAGGCGCTGGCCGGCCTCGCCGCCGAGGGCCACACCTGGACCGCCCAGCGCGTCCACGGCGATCTGCACCTCGGGCAGTGCCTGCGCTCGCCGGCCGGCGAGTGGTCGCTGATCGACTTCGAGGGCGAACCGGCCCGGCCGCTCGCCGAACGGCGGATGCCGCAGCCCGCCGCGCGGGACATCGCCGGGATGCTGCGCTCCTTCGACTACGCGGCCCACTCCGCGCACCCGTCGGTGCCGGGCTGGGCGGAGCACTGCCGGGCCGCCTACTGCTCCGGATACGCCGATGCGGCCGGCCGTGATCCACGGACCGACCCGGTGCTGCTGCGTGCCCATGAGACCGACAAGGCCGTTTACGAGGTCGTCTACGAGGCCCGGCACCGCCCCGACTGGCTCCCCGTGCCGCTGTCGGCGATACGGCGCCTCGCCTCGACCCGACCGACCTGACCCTCCCAGGAGGCTCCGCCCGTGACCCCCCGTACCACCTCCTCGTCCAGCGGTTCCGACCCGAACATCACGGCCGGGGAGACCACGGCCCACCAGGAGAAGGCCGCCGTGCCCAAACAGGCGACCGCGCCGCAGGAGACAGCCGCACCGACGAAGGCTACGGCGAAGAAGGCGACCACGAAGAAGACCGCGGACGAGAAGACATCGGCCGGGAAGACATCCGCCGGGAGGACCGCCGCGAAGAAGGCGGTCACGAAGAAGGCAGTCACGAAGAAGGCCGCGGTGAAGGCGGCCACCGGCAGGACGACGGCCACCGGCGAGAAGGCGGCTGCTTCCGGGAAGGCGGCGGCCAAGAAGGCTCCCGCGGCAGCGAAGAAGGCGCCCGCCAAGAAGACCGCGGCCGGGAAGAGCGTCACGAAGAAGGCCACGGCGAAGACGGCGACGAGCACGACAGCGCCGGTGAAGAGGACCGCCGCCGAGAAGAAGGCCACGGCGGCGGAGCGGCCGACCACCGCCGCGAAGCGCGCGTCCACGAAGAAGGCCACGCCCGCCAGGAAGGCGACGACGGCCGCGAAGGCTCCGGACGCCGGGCCCACCGCCCCGGCCAGGGCTGCCGTCGCCGAGAAGGCTCCGCCCACGCCGGTCTCCCCCGCCCTCGGCCCCGCCGACCGCGGGCGGCTGCTCACCGGCGCCCACCACGACCCGCACTCCGTCCTCGGCGCGCACCCGGCACCGGACGGTGGCGTGATCGTCCGCGTCTTCCGCCCCTACGCCCTGTCCGTCACGGTCGTCGCCGGCGACCGCAGGGCCGAGCTGCACGACGACGGCGACGGCTTCTTCTCCGCGCTGCTGCCGTTCACCGAGGTCCCCGACTACCGGCTCAGCGTGGCGTACGGGAGCACGGTCCAGGACACCGACGACCCGTACCGGTTCCTGCCCGCCCTCGGCGACCTCGACCTGCATCTGATCGGCGAGGGCCGGCACGAGCAGCTGTGGCGGGCGCTGGGTGCCGAGCCGATGACGCACCAGGGCGTGGCCGGCACCCGTTTCACGGTGTGGGCGCCGAACGCGCGCGGTGTGAGCCTGGCCGGCGGCTTCAACTACTGGGAGGGCACCGGATTCCCGATGCGCTCGCTGGGCGGCACCGGCGTCTGGGAACTCTTCGTGCCCGGCATCGGCGAGGGCGAGCTGTACAAGTTCGAGATCACCCGGCCCGACGGTTCGAAGACCCTGCGCGCGGACCCGATGGCCCGCCGCACCCAGGCCCCGCCGGACACCTCGTCCATCGTGACCGCCTCACGCCACGAGTGGGGCGACGCGGCGTGGCTGGAGCGGCGCGGAGAGGTCCCCGCCCACGAGGCGCCGCTCTCCGTGTACGAGGTGCACCTCGCCTCATGGCGCCCGGGGCTGACGTACCGTCAGCTGGCGGAGGAGCTTCCCGCCTACGTCAAGGACCTGGGCTTCACCCACGTCGAGCTGATGCCGGTCGCCGAGCACCCCTTCGGCGGCTCCTGGGGCTACCAGGTCACCGGCTTCTACGCGCCCACGGCCCGCCTGGGGACCCCGGACGACTTCCGGTACCTCGTCGACGCCCTGCACCAGGCGGGCATCGGCGTCCTCATGGACTGGGTGCCGGCCCACTTCCCGCGGGACGACTGGGCGCTGGCCGAGTTCGACGGGCGCCCGCTGTACGAGCACGCCGATCCGCTCCGTGCGGCCCATCCCGACTGGGGGACGCTGGAGTTCGACTTCGGCCGCAAGGAGGTGCGCAACTTCCTGGTCGCCAACGCCGTGTACTGGTGCGAGGAGTTCCACATCGACGGGCTGCGCGTGGACGCCGTCGCCTCGATGCTCTACCTCGACTACTCGCGCGAGCCCGGCCAGTGGACGCCGAACGAGCACGGCGGCCGGGAGAACCTGGACGCGGTGGCGTTCCTCCAGGAGATGAACGCGACGGTGTACCGCCGGGCGCCCGGCGTCGTCACGATCGCCGAGGAGTCCACGGCGTGGGACGGCGTCACCCGGGCCACCCACCACAAGGGTCCGAGCGGGTTCGGCGGCCTGGGCTTCGGCCTGAAGTGGAACATGGGCTGGATGCACGACTCGCTTCAGTACATGAGCAAGGAGCCGGTGCACCGCAAGTACCACCACCACGAGATGACGTTCTCGATGGTGTACGCGTACAGCGAGAACTACGTCCTGCCGATCTCCCACGACGAGGTGGTGCACGGCAAGCGGTCGCTGGTGTCGAAGATGCCGGGCGACTGGTGGCAGCAGCGCGCCAACCACCGCGCCTACCTGGGCTTCATGTGGGCCCACCCGGGCAAGCAGCTGCTGTTCATGGGCCAGGAGTTCGCGCAGGGCGCGGAGTGGTCCGAGGCGCACGGTCCGGACTGGTGGCTGCTCGACCCGCAGTACGGCGCCGAGGCCGACCACCGCGGCGTGCGCGACCTGGTCCGCGACCTCAACGCCGTCTACCGGCACTCGCCGGCCCTGTGGCAGCGCGACACCCGTCCCGAGGGCTTCCGGTGGATCGTCGGCGACGCCGCCGAGGACAACGTCCTGGCCTTCCTCCGCCACGACGCCACGGGCACCCCACTGCTGGCGATCAGCAACTTCTCCCCGGTGGTCCGCCACGACTACCGGGTGGGCGTCCCCGACGAGATCCCTGCCTGGCACGAGACGCTGAACACGGACGCCGCCCGCTACGGCGGCAGCGACGTGACGAACCCCGACCCGCTCAAGCCGGAAGCCCTCCCCTGGCACGGCCACCCGGCCAGCGTCCGGCTGACGCTGCCGCCGCTGGCGACGGTCTGGCTGCAGCCGTCGTAGCCGGCGCCGCGCCCGCCCCACCGCCCGGCCGTCCGGTCGGGTGGTGGGGCGCACCGGCCGGGGTCCGCGGCGGACCGCCAGGGCCGTCAGGCGGACGCCGGGGACGGCTCCGTCAGACCTCGCGGCAGCGGGCCCGTGTGCAGTACGCCCAGCCGCTGGGTCGCGCGGGTCAGGGCGACGTACAGATCGCTCGTGCCGTACCGGCCCGGCTCGACGACCAGCACGGAGTCGAACTCCAGGCCTTTGGCCTGACGCGGCTCCAGGAGGACGACCGTGTGCGTCAGGTCCGGCTCGGCGCCCGCCGTCACACCGTCCAGCTGGGCGGCGAGCCGCCGGTGCAGTGCGCGCGGCGCGATGACGGCCAGCCGGCCCTCGGCCGGGGTGAGCTCCTCGACCGCCTTGGCGACCGCGCCGGGCAGGTCGTCCGTCGCGCGGATCCAGGGACGTACCCCTGTGGAGCGCACGGAACTCGGCGGTTCGAAGTCCGGGTCCTGCGCCCGTACGACCGCCGCCGCGAGGTCCATGATCTCGGCGGGCGTGCGGTAGTTGACGCCGAGGCGGGTGTGCTCCCAGCGGTCCTGGACATAGGGCTGGAGGATCTTCGACCAGGAGCCGGCCCCCGCCGCCTGCGCCGTCTGCGCCGGATCCCCGACCAGCGTCATCGACCGCGTCGGGCTGCGGCGCATCAGCAGCCGCCACGCCATCGGCGACAGCTCCTGCGCCTCGTCGACGATGATGTGCCCGAACGCCCAGGTACGGTCGGCAGCCGCCCGTTCCGCGGCACTGCGGTGGTCGTCCTCCTCGTGCCGCTCGGCGAACCGCTCGGCGTCGATGATGTCGTGCGCGGAGAGCACCTCCGAACCGTCGGGGTCGCCGTCCTCCTTGTCCTCGAACTCGTACGTCCGGGACGCGTAGGAGACGTCCAGCACACCTTGCGCGTACGACACCTGCCGCTCCCGTTCCCGCTCCGCCCGCGCCCGCGCCGCGCGGTCGTCCTCGCCGAGCAGCTCGGCCGCCTCGTCGAGCAGCGGCACGTCCGCGACGGTCCACGCGCGCGTCACCGGCCGCCGGATCGCCGCCGCATCGGCGTCCGCGACGTACCCCTCGGGCGCCGCGAGGAAGTCGGCGACCAGCCGCTGCGGAGTCAAAACCGGCCACAGCCGGTCGATGGCGGACCAGACTTCCGGGTTCTCGGCGATGTCGTCGCGGATCTGGGTGATGTCACTGGGGTCGAGGAGGTTGGAGCCGTCGTAGGGGTCGGTGCCGACCCGCTCGGCGTACAGCTCGGTGAGCGTGTTGAGGATGTGCCCCTCGAAGTGCTCGCGCGCGGCGTTGTGCGGCAGCCCGGCGGCGCGGGTCCGCTCGCGGGCGACGCCGACGAGGCCGTCGTCGAGCATCAGGACCTCGCGGTCGTGCTCGATGGCGATCACCGGGTCGGGCAGCGCCTGCCGTTCCCGTACGACGCCGGCGAGCACGTCGGCCATCGCCGCGCGGCCCTTGACCGCGGCCGCCTCCGGGGTGTCGGCCGCCGTCGCCCTCACGCCGGGGAAGAGCTCGCCGACCGTGGCCAGCAGCACGCCCGTCTCGCCGAGCGAAGGCAGCACCTCGCCGATGTAGCCGAGGAAGGCGGGGTTGGGGCCGACGATCAGGACGGCCCGCTTGGCGAGCAGTTCCCGGTGCTCGTACAGCAGGTACGCCGCCCGGTGCAGGGCCACCGCCGTCTTGCCGGTGCCGGGGCCGCCCTCGACGACCAGGACACCGCGGTGCGGGGCACGGATGATCTCGTCCTGCTCGGCCTGGATGGTCTGCACGATGTCGGTCATCCGCCCGGTGCGGGCGGAGTTCAATGCGGCGAGCAGGACCGCGTCCCCGCTGGGGTCCTCGTATCCGGTGCGGGTGTCGTCGCCGACGTCGAGGAACTCGTCGTGCAGGGCGGTGACGCGACGGCCCTCGGTGGCGATGTGCCTGCGGCGGCTGAGCCCCATCGGGGTGTGCCCGGTGGCCAGGTAGAAGGGGCGGGCGACCTCGGCCCGCCAGTCGATCAGGATCGGGGTGCGCTCGGGGCCGCCGGCCCGCAGACCGATCCGGCCGATGTGGTGGCCGGCACCGGAGGCGAGGTCGATCCGGCCGAAGCAGAGCGAGCCGTCCACCGCGTTCAGCGCGGCGAGCAGGCCGGACCGCTCGGCGACCAGGATGTCCCGCTCCAGGCGTGCCTGCATCGGCTTGTCGCCCTGCGCGAGCGCGTCGGTGACGGAGGCCTCGGCGTCGCCACGCAGCACGTCGACGCGCGCGTACAGCCCGTCGATGAATTCCTGCTCGCGGCGCATTTCATCGTCTGGAAAGTCGACGTTTGACGAATCCATGTTTGACAATTCCGCTCCCGCCCGCATATACTGTGTTCACTGAGCTTCTTTGCGACCCTATTTCCCGAAGTCGCGAACCATTGAATATACGCAGAGAAATCCCCCGGGCGCAATTGCCCGGGGGATTTCTCTGCTCCGGCACGTCCGCCCAGCGCGCCGTGCGGTTCACAGCGCGTCCGCGATCTCCTCCAGGAGCCGCCGCTTCGGCCGGGCCCCCACCATCGACCGCACCGGCTCGCCGCCGCGGAACACCATGACGGCCGGCATCGACAGCACCTGGTAGGCGCGGGTGATCTCCGGATTGCGGTCCACGTCCAGCTGCACCACCTTCAGCCGCTCCCCCTCCTGAGCCGCCACCGCGCTCAGCACCGGCGCGCGGGCAGCAGCCCGCGCGCCTCGTAGTACCGGAGCGTGCGCGTGGTGGTCCCGGCCCGTTCGGCCAGCTCGCCGATTCGCATGCCCACGAACGTAGGCCCTGACGTCGGCGTCACGGCAGCGCACCGCCTCAAGGCGACGGAAGACCGGGCAGAGGTGGGCCCGGGCGGCTGAGCGACGGGGGGAGCGTCTCAGCCGCCCGGGCGTATGGGGGAGCAGCCCGGGGAGGGGCGAGGGATCAGGCCTTCGCCAGTTCCTTCTCGCCTTCGACGTGGCCGTCTCCGCGCTGTTCCCGCATCTCGGCGTCGCCGCCGGCGCCGCCGCCGTGGGCGTCGTCCAGCAGCGTCTTCTCGTCGAACGGCAGCCGGCCCGCGAGCACCTCGTTCACCCGCTCCCTGTCGATCTCCTTGGTCCAGGTGCCGATCAGCACGGTGGCGACGGCGTTGCCCGCGAAGTTGGTCAGGGCGCGGGCCTCGCTCATGAAGCGGTCGATGCCGACGATCAGGCCGACGCCGTCCACCAGGGCGGGCTTGTGGGACTGCAGCCCGCCCGCGAGGGTGGCCAGGCCCGCGCCCGTCACACCGGCGGCGCCCTTCGAGGCGACCAGCAGGAAGAGCAGCAGCGAAACCTGCTCGCCGATACTCATCGGCGTGCCCATGGCGTCGGCGATGAACAGGGACGCCATGGTCATGTAGATCATGGTGCCGTCGAGGTTGAAGGAGTAGCCGGTCGGGACGGTGATGCCGACGACGGGCTTGCTGACGCCCAGGTGCTCCATCTTCGCGATGAGCCGCGGCAGCGCGGACTCGGAGGAGGAGGTGGACAGGATCAGCAGGAACTCACGGCCCAGGTACTTGAACAGCGTGAGGATGTTCAGGCCGGAGACGAGCCGCAGCAGCGCGCCGAGCACGAGGCAGACGAACAGCAGGCAGGTGACGTAGAAGCCGAGCATCAGAACGGCGAGGCTCTTCAGGGCGTCGAGGCCGGCGGAGCCGGTGACGGCGGCGATCGCGCCGAAGGCACCGATCGGGGCGGCCCACATGATCATCGCGAGGATGCGGAAGACGAGCCGCTGGATGTGCTCGATGCCGCGCAGGATCGGCTGCCCGGCGGAGCCCATGGCCTGCAGCGCGAAGCCGGCGAGCAGGGCGATGAGCAGGGCCTGGAGCACCTCGCCCTCGGTGAAGGCGGAGACGATGGTGGTCGGGATGATGCCGAGCAGGAAGTCGCTGGTGCTCTTGGCCTCCGCGTCCACCTGCGCCTGACCGGTCTCGCGCACGGCGTCGGTGAGGGCGAGGCCGGTGCCCGGGTCGAGGATGTTGCCGACGACCAGGCCGATGGCGAGCGCCACCAGTGACATGACCAGGAAGTAGACGAGGGCGATACCGCCGACCGCGCCGACCTTGGCGGCCTGGCGTACGGAGCCGATACCCAGCACGATCGTGCAGAAGATGATCGGCGAGATCATCATCTTGATCAGGTTCACGAAGCCGGTACCGATGGGCTTCAGCTCGACGGCGAAGTCCGGGGCGGCCAGGCCCACGGCGATGCCGAGCGCGACCGCGACGATCACCGCGATGTAGAGATAGTGGGTGCGGTCCCGCCTGGCGCGGGGTGTGGCAGGTGCCGTGTCGGCTGTGCTGGTCACGACTGCCCTCCTTGACGACGTCATCGGCATCACCGGCGTGCGGCTCACGTCCGGGGGAAGGTCCGGGGCGGGGGCCCGCGGACGAAGGAATGCCGTGACTATCTCCCGAGCTGTGAGGGCGGTCACCCTTCCGTTCATTTAGTTCACACGTGACCGGCGGGGCACACTGACGGCATGCGCATCCCGGTCCCGAGAGCCCGTAGCCTGGCCGGCCAGCTGTTCGCCATGCAGGCCGTGCTGATCGCGGTGCTCGTCGCCGGTTACGCGCTGTTCACCTACGTCAGCGACCGCAACCAGGCCGAGGACGCGGCGGGCCGCCAGGCGATGGCGGTGGCCCGCGCGATCGCCGACTCCCCGTCGGTGCGGGAGGCGATCCGCACCTCCGACCCGACGGCGCCGCTCCAGCCGTACGCCCTGAGCGTCATGCGCGACACGGACGTCGACTTCGTCACGATCATGGACCCGCGGGGGATCCGCTGGACCCACCCCGACCCGGCACAGATCGGCGGCCGGTTCCTGGGCCACATCGAGCCCGCCCTGCGGGGCGAGTCCTTCACCGAGACCTACACCGGCACCCTCGGCCCGTCCGTCCGCGCGGTCACCCCCGTCCAGGACGGCCCGCGCATCGTCGGCCTGGTCAGCGCGGGCATCCGGGTCGAGGCGATCAGCGAGCGGGTCCGGGGCCAGCTCACCGCCCTGATCGGCACCGCGGGCGGCGCCCTGGCGCTCGGCGCCGTCGGCACGTACGTCGTCAACGCCCGCCTGCGCCGCCACACCCACGGCATGAACGCGACCGAACTGAGCCGGATGCACGACTACCACCAGGCCGCCCTGCACGCCGTGCGGGAGGGACTGCTGATGCTCGACGGCCAGTACCGGGTGGCGCTGATCAACGACGGCGGGCGGGAGCTGCTCGGCATGCCCGGCGACGTGGTGGGCCGTTCGGTGGCCGGTCTGGGGCTGCCGGCGCCGCTGACGGGCGCGCTGCTGTCCGCGGAGCCACGGGTGGACGAGGTCCACCTGACGGCTGACCGGGTGCTGGTGGTCAACACGTCACCGGTGTCGGGCGGCGAGCGGTGCGGGACGGTCGTGACGTTGCGGGACGTGACGGAACTCCAGTCGCTGATGGGCGAACTGGACTCGGAACGGGGTTTCACGCAGGCGCTGCGCTCCCAGGCGCACGAGGCGGCGAACCGCCTGCACACGGTCGTCTCGCTGATCGAACTGGGCCGGGCCGAGGAGGCCGTCGCCTTCGCCACGGCGGAGCTGGAGCTGGCCCAGGCCCTCACCGACCAGGTCGTCGCGGCGGTCAGCGAGCCGGTGCTGGCGGCCCTGCTCCTCGGCAAGACGGCGCAGGCGAACGAGCGGGGTGTGGAGCTCGTGGTGTCGCAGGACAGCGGACTGGACGACGGGCTGCTGCCGCCGCCGCTGCCCGCACGGGACCTGGTGACCATCCTGGGCAACCTGATCGACAACGCGGTGGACGCGGCGCAGGGCAGCGCACGGGCGCGGGTGACGGTGACGGTGACGGCGTACACGGCGGGCGGCGAGCTGGTCCTGCGGGTGGCGGACACCGGTGAGGGCCTGGCCCCGGAGCACGCCGAGCGGGCCTTCCAGAAGGGCTTCACGACCAAGCCGTCCGGGCCCGGGGGACGGGGTCTTGGCCTCGCCCTGGTCCGGCAGGCGGTGCACCGGCACGCGGGGACGCTGTCGGTGTCGCAGGCCGGTGACGGAGGAGCGGAGTTCGAGGTGCGGTTGCCGCTGTCGGAGCAGGGCCGGGCGGGCGGTGGGTCCGGTGTCACGGCGGACACTGCCGGTGCGGGCGCGGGAGATCACGCATGACCCAGCAGGAACCGATCCGGGTACTGGTCGTCGAGGACGATCCCGTGGCCGCGGACGCGCATGTGCTCTACGTCGGGCGCGTTCCCGGCTTCGTAGCGGTGGGGAAGGCCCGCACGGGTGCTCAGGCGCGGCGGGTCCTGGAGCGCACGCCGGTCGATCTGCTCCTGCTGGATCTGCACCTGCCGGACGTGCACGGCTTGCAGCTGGCGCGGTCGCTGCGGGCGGCGGGCCATCACGCGGACGTGATAGCGGTGACGTCGGCCCGGGACCTGGCGGTGGTGCGGGAGGGGGTGTCGCTGGGTGTCGTGCAGTACGTACTGAAGCCCTTCACCTTCGGCACACTTCGGGACCGTCTGGTGCGGTACGCGCAGTTCCGGGGCGCGGCGGGCGAGGCCAGCGGCCAGGACGAGGTCGACCGCGCCCTGGCGACGCTGCGGGCGCCGGGCCCCGCGGCGTTGCCCAAGGGCCTGAGCGGACCGACGCTGGAGCGCGTGACCTCGGCACTGCGCGAGGCCGAGGAGGGCCTGACCGCGGCGGGGGTGGCCGAGGCGGTGGGCATCTCCCGCATCACGGCCCGCCGTTACCTGGAACACCTGGTGGACGCGGGAAGAGCGGGCCGCAGCCCGCTGTACGGACAGGTGGGACGGCCGGAACTGGTGTACCGGTGGGTGCGGGAACAGCGGGCCTGGACAGGCCCGGACAGCAGAATGTCAGGTCAATCCGACGCAGAGTCATTGACCTGACTAGACCACTCCTCATACGTTCACCGGGCCACACCCCCAGGCCACAACGACGTAGGCCCCAGGAGGTCATGCTCGTGCGCCCCAAAGCCTCCCTCCCCGCCGTCCTCGCCCTCGCTGTCGCCGCGGGCACCCTCACCGCATGCGGCGGAGGAGCGGGGAGCGATCCGGACACGGTGAAGGTCTCGTTCAAACAGTCCACGGACAACTCCGTCAAGGTGATGGACACCTTCCTCGCGGACATCAAGAAGCAGTTCGAGAAGGCCAACCCCGGCAAGAAGGTCGAACTCGTCCCGATCAAGGCCCCGGACTCGGAGTACTACACCAAGCTCCAGCAGATGCTCCGCTCCCCCAAGACCGCGCCGGACCTGGTCTACGAGGACACCTTTCTCATCAACTCGGACATCACCAGCGGCTACCTCACACCCCTCGACCCGTACCTCGCCGAGTGGCAGGACTGGAACCAGTTCATCGACACGGCGAAGGCCGCGGCCAGGGGCGAGGACGGGAAGACGTACGGCATCCCGGACGGCACGGACACCCGGGGCCTGTGGTTCGACAAGGCCGTCTTCGAGAAGGCCGGCCTGCCCGCCGACTGGCAGCCGAAGACCTGGGACGACGTCCTGGAGGCCGCCCGCACGATCAAGCGGAAGGTCCCCGGTGTCACCCCCCTCAACGTCTACACCGGCAAGCCCGCCGGCGAGGCCGCCACCATGCAGGGCTTCCAGATGCTGCTCTACGGCACGAACGACGGCACGGCCGACCCCCTCTACGACGAGCAGTCCAAGAAGTGGATCGCCGGCAGCGAGGGCTTCAAGGACGCCCTCACCTTCGTCGAGACGGTCTACAAGGAGAAGCTCGGCCCGGACGTCGCCGACGCCCTCGACCCCAACTTCGCCACCCGCGTCCGCGGTGAGCTGCTGCCCGAGGGCAGACTCGGCATCAACCTCGACGGCTCCTGGCTCCCGCAGGACTGGCTGGAGGGCAGCGGCCACGAGTGGCCCGAGTGGTCGGACAAGCTGGGCCTCGCCGCCATGCCCACCCAGAACGGCCAGGCACCGGGGAAGGTGAGCATGTCCGGCGGCTGGACCTGGGCGATCCCCGCCAAGGCCGGCAACCCGGACCTCGCCTTCGAGTTCATCAAGACGATGCAGACGAAGACGAACGCCCAGAAGTGGTACGTCGCCAACTCGGGCATCGCGGTCCGCGAGGACGTCGCCGCCGACCCCGCCTACGTCGAGGCCCAGCCCGGCATCAAGTTCTTCACCGACCTGGTCGCCACCACCCACTACCGGCCCGCCTTCCCGGCGTACCCGAAGGTCTCCACCGCGATCCAGGAGGCGATGGAGGGCGTGACCACGGGCGAGATGTCGGTCGAGGAGGCGGCGAAGGCCTACGACGAGGAGCTGAGATCGGCGACGGACGACCAGGTGATCCGGAAGTGAACCGCAGCTCATGACGACCGCCCCCGCGACGGGCCCCGGTCCCGGCCTCACCAGGAGGCCGGGACCCCTCCCCCCGGACTCGCCTGCGAAGCACCACCCGCTCTCCCGCTCCCTGCTGCGGGCCCTGCCCCTGTCCCCCGCCGTGGTGCTGCTGCTCCTCTTCCTGGCAGGGCCGATCGGGTACTGCGCCTACATCGCGTTCACCGACCTCCAGCTGACCGGCCAGGCGGCGGAGTCGTTCATCGGCTTCGAGAACTTCCGCACCGCGTTCGGGGACGAGGCCTTCCTGAACGCGGTGTGGCTGACCCTCGTCTTCACGGTCGTCTCGGCCCTGATCGGCCAGAACACGCTGGGTCTCGCGCTGGCGGCCCTGATGCAGCGCGCCTCGAGGTCGATCCGCACGCTCACGGGCGGCATCGTCGTCACGGCGTGGGTCCTGCCGGAGGTCGTCGCCGGCTTCCTCCTCTACGCCTTCTTCCGCCGCGAGGGCACCCTGAACGCCATCCTGGACTGGCTCCATCTCCCCTCCCAGAACTGGCTGTTCACGCTCCCGATCCTGGCGGTGTCGTTCGCGAACGTGTGGCGGGGCACGGCGTTCTCGATGCTGGTCTACTCGGCGGCGCTGGGTGAGATCCCGAAGGAGATCACGGAGGCCGCCGAGGTGGACGGTGCGAGCGGCTGGCGCCGTATGTGGCACATCACCCTGCCGATGATCCGCCGCTCCATCGGCACCAACCTGATGCTGATCACCCTCCAGACACTGTCCGTCTTCGGCCTGATCTGGGTGATGACCCGGGGCGGCCCGGGCGGCAAGAGCCAGACGCTCCCGCTCTTCATGTACGAGGAGGCCTTCCAGAAGAGCATGATCGGCTACGGCACCGCAGTCGCTCTGCTGCTGCTCGTGGTGGGTTCGCTGTTCTCGGTGATCTATCTGCGCCTGCTGCGGACGGAGGTCTGACACCCATGCCCCGGACTCCCTCCTCCCGCAGGGCCACGCACCGCCTGGCCGCCGACACCGGCCTCCTGGTGGTGGCCGCGGCGTTCTGCCTCCCCCTGCTGTGGGTGATCCTGTCGGCGCTGGACCCGAGCGCGGGTCTGCGGCTGAGGCTTCCGGACGGCGTGACGACGGCCAACTTCGACGCCGTCCTGACGCCTGACATCACCTTCACACCGCTGCTCAACAGCCTGCTCCTGTGCGGTGGCGGCACGCTGCTCACGGTGGCCTGCGCCGCCCTCGCCGCCTATCCGCTGTCCCGCTTCCGCTCCCGGCTCAACCGCCCGTTCCTGCTGACGATCCTCTTCGCCACGAGCCTGCCGATCACGGCGATCATGGTGCCGGTGTACGCCCTGTTCGTGCAGGTGAACCTGATCGACACGATGCAGGGCACGATCTTCTTCTTCGCCGCCTCCCAACTCCCCTTCGCCATCTGGCTGATGAAGAACTTCATGGACGGCGTGCCGAAGGAGCTGGAGGAGGCGGCCTGGACGGACGGCGCGTCCCCGCTCCAGTCGCTGCTGCGGATCGTGCTGCCGCTGATGGGGCCGGGCGTGGCGGTGGTGACGGTGTTCTCCTTCGTGATGATGTGGGGGAACTTCTTCGTCCCGTTCATGCTCCTGCTCACCCCGGACCAGATGCCGGCGGCGGTGAGCATCAACGAGTTCTTCGGCAATCGCGGGACCGTGGTGTACGGACAGCTGGCGGCCTTCTCAATCATCTACTCGACGCCGGTGATCCTGCTGTACGTGCTGGTGGCGCGGCGGCTCGGCAGTGGGTTCGCGCTGGGCGGGGCGGTCAAGGGTTGAGGCGGCCGGGGGTGTCCGGTCGCCGGGCCACGGGGGGAACCGTATGTTCCTACAATCGGTGATCCTGTCCGAACGGACCGTAGTCAGGACACCCCGGCGCCTCTAGCTTGTGGCCCGTGCGCCAACCCCCAGCCAGACCGAACCGGCCCTCCCCGTCCAGCCCCCCGTTCAACGCCCTCGCCGCCCGGCGCCTGCGTGCCGGCCTCGGCATGGGGCCCGAGCACGTGGCCTACGGCATGCGCTCGTCGTACGGGCTGCCGTACGTCACCCCGGACCTCGTCATCGCCTGGGAACGCGGGGTCACCCACCCCAGCAGCCCCGAACTCACCGCCCTCGCGGGCGTGTTGTGGTGCTCGCCGGGTGAACTCATCGGCCGTCCCCGCACCCTGCGCGAGCACCGCATCTCCCGCGGCCTCGCCCCGGAGGACGTCGCCCGCGGCGCCGGCCTCGAACTCCCCGCGTATCTGCGGATGGAGGAGAGCGGCATCTGGCGCGGAAACGAGCGGCAGTCCGCCGCCCTCGCCGACGTCCTCGGCCTCGAACTGCCCGACTTCGTCGCCGTCACGGGCCGCGAGGACAAACTCGCCGACCTGCTGCACAGCGCGGTGACCACCCGCTGGCAGGCATACGTCCGCCCGGTGGGCAAGGCGGTGCCCCTGGACCGCGCCGTGGTGGAGTCCGTACTCCAGGAACTGCACCGCGCGTACCAGGGGCAGATGGTCGCCACCCTCAGCTGGGGCGGCGGCAGCCGGGAAAGCAGCGACAACGGCCGCGAGTTCCTCGACCGGATCATCGACCACTTCTGGACGGCCGTGGAGCACTGCGGGCCGCCGCGGCGCTGAAGGGGCCGGCGGGCCGTGGTGGCGCCGCGGCCCGGAACAGGCCGCGGCACCTGACGCGGCCTAGAACACCGACTCGGCCTCGTCCATGCGGTCCTTCGGCACCGTCTTCAGCTCGGTGACCGCCTCCGCCAGCGGCACCATCACCACGTCCGTACCGCGCAGCGCGGTCATCCGGCCGAACTCCCCGCGATGCGCCGCCTCCACCGCGTGCCAGCCGAAGCGGGTGGCGAGCACCCGGTCGTACGCCGTCGGCGTGCCGCCGCGCTGGACGTGGCCGAGGATGACCGGCTTGGCCTCCTTGCCGAGGCGGCGCTCCAGTTCGTACGCCAGGGCCGTACCGATGCCCTGGAAGCGCTCGTGGCCGTACTGGTCGATCTCGCCCTTGCCGTAGTCCATGCTGCCCTCGGTGGGGTGCGCGCCCTCGGCGACGCAGATGACGGCGAACTTCTTGCCGCGCGCGAAGCGCTCCTCGACCATCTTCACCAGGTCGGCGGGGTCGAAGGGCCGCTCGGGCAGGCAGATGCCGTGTGCGCCGGCGGCCATGCCCGACTCCAGGGCGATCCAGCCGGCGTGGCGCCCCATGACCTCGACCACCATCACCCGCTGGTGGGACTCGGCCGTGGTCTTCAGGCGGTCCATCGCCTCCGTGGCGACCCCCACCGCGGTGTCGAAGCCGAACGTGCGGTCCGTCGACGAGATGTCGTTGTCGATGGTCTTCGGCACGCCGACCACCGGCAGACCCGCGTCGGACAGCATGCGGGCCGCCGTCAGGGTGCCCTCGCCACCGATCGGGATCAGCGCGTCGATGCCGAACTCGTGGATCATGTCGGAGGCGTTCTCGCATGCCTCGCGCAGCCGGTCGCGCTCCAGCCGGGAGGAGCCGAGGATGGTCCCGCCGCGGGCCAGGATGCCGCTGACCGAGTCGAGGTCCAGACCGCGGTAGCGACCGTCCAGCAGGCCCGCGTAGCCGTCCTCGAAGCCGATCACCTCGTCGCCGTACTGGGCGACCGCTCGGTGCACGACCGACCGGATCACGGCGTTCAGGCCGGGGCAGTCGCCGCCTGCGGTGAGAACTCCGATGCGCATCGTGCTGTGTCTCCTGCTCGCTGTTGATACCGGTGAGCCACTGCCGATTCTTTCACGTCCCTCCGGCGCGCAGCGCGATGACACCTTGACGGGCGCCTTATCTAGGCCGAGGGGTATTGTCAAGAGGGTTCCGCTCGCCCTGGCGGGCGATTTTTGCGATCTGAGGGCCCCGGGGCCTCCGATTCGCCGCTGAACCGAAGATTCACCCGCACCGACCCCCACTTCAGACGAAACGGAGAGCACGCGTGACGCGCAGCGTGTACGTGACCGGTATCGACCGCGGCGACGGCCGCCAGGTGGTCGAACTGGGGGTCATGGAGCTCCTGACCCGGCAGGTCGACCGGGTGGGCGTCTTCCGCCCCCTCGTCCACGACGGCCCCGACCGCCTCTTCGAGCTGCTGCGCGCCCGCTACCGGCTGTCGCAGGACCCGGCCACGGTCTACGGCATGGACTACCAGGAGGCCTCCGCCCTTCAGGCCGAACGGGGGACGGACGAACTGGTCTCCACCCTGGTCGACCGCTTCCACCAGGTCGCGCGGGACTACGACGTCGTCCTCGTCCTCGGCACCGACTACGCCGACACCCAGTTCCCGGACGAGCTCGCCCTCAACGCCCGGCTCGCCAACGAGTTCGGCGCGTCCGTGATCCCGGTGGTGGGCGGCAAGCAGACCACCGAGTCCGTGCTCGCCGAGACCCGCAACGCCTACCGCGCCTGCGACGGGCTCGGCTGCGACGTCCTGGCCATGGTCACCAACCGGGTCGCCCGCGAGGACCGCGACGAGATCGCCGACCGGCTCGCCACCCGGCTGCCCGTACCCTGCTACGTCCTGCCCGACGAGCCCGCCCTCTCCGCCCCCACGGTCGCCCAGATCGGCCAGACCCTCGGCGCCAAGGTGCTCCTCGGCGACGACTCGGGGCTGGCGCGGGACGCGCTCGGGTTCGTCTTCGGCGGGGCCATGCTGCCGAACTTCCTGGCCGCCCTGACGCCGGGCTGCCTAGTCGTCACCCCGGGGGACCGCGCCGACCTCGTCATCGGCTCGCTCGCCGCGCACAGCGCGGGCACCCCGCCGATAGCCGGCGTGCTGCTCACCCTGAACGAGGTGCCGAGCGACGACGTCCTCACCCTCGCCGCCCGCCTCGCCCCGGGCACCCCGGTGCTCTCGGTCTCCGGCAACAGCTTCCCCACCGCGGAACAGCTGTTCTCCCTGGAGGGCAAGCTGAACGCGGGCACCCCGCGCAAGGCGGAGACCGCGCTCGGCCTGTTCGAGCGGTACGTCGAGACCGGCGACCTGCTCAAGCGGGTGAGCGCGCCGAGCAGCGACCGCGTGACGCCGATGATGTTCGAGCACAAGCTGCTGGAGCAGGCCCGCTTTGACCGCCGGCGGGTCGTCCTGCCGGAGGGCACCGAGGAGCGGGTGCTGCACGCCGCCGAGGTGCTGCTGCGCCGCGGGGTCTGCGACCTCACCCTGCTCGGTCCCGTCGACCAGATCCGCAAGAAGGCCGCGGACCTCGGTATCGACCTCGGCGACTGCCGGCTGATCGACCCGGCCACCAGCGAGCTGCGCGACGCCTTCGCGGCGAAGTACGCCGCCCTGCGCGCCCACAAGGGCGTGACCGTGGAGCTGGCGTACGACGTCGTCTCCGACGTCAACTACTTCGGCACCCTGATGGTCCAGGAGGGCCTCGCCGACGGCATGGTGTCGGGATCCGTGCACTCCACGGCCGCGACCATCCGCCCGGCCTTCGAGATCATCAAGACCAAGCCGGACGCCTCCATCGTCTCGTCCGTCTTCTTCATGTGCCTCGCCGACAAGGTCCTCGTCTACGGCGACTGCGCGGTCAACCCCGACCCGGACGCCGAGCAGCTCGCCGACATCGCCATCCAGGCGGCGTCCACCGGGGCCCGCTTCGGTGTGGAACCGCGGATCGCGATGCTGTCCTACTCCACGGGCACGTCCGGCTCGGGCGCCGACGTCGACAAGGTACGCGAGGCGACCGAGCTGGTGCGGCTGCGGCGTCCCGACCTCAAGATCGAGGGACCGATCCAGTACGACGCCGCCGTCGAGCCGAGCGTCGCCGCGACCAAGCTGCCCGGCTCCGAGGTGGCGGGGCAGGCCAGCGTGCTGATCTTCCCCGACCTGAACACCGGCAACAACACCTACAAGGCCGTGCAGCGCTCGGCCGGCGCGATCGCCGTCGGCCCGGTCCTGCAGGGTCTGCGCAAGCCGGTCAACGACCTGTCGCGCGGCGCGCTCGTCCAGGACATCGTCAACACCGTCGCCATCACGGCGATCCAGGCCCAGACCCCGAGCGAGAAGGCAGCCCAGCTGTGAGTTCCACCCGCGTCCTCGTCCTCAACTCCGGCTCCTCGTCGGTGAAGTACCAGCTGCTCGACATGCGCGACAGCAGCCGGCTCGCGGTGGGCCTCGTCGAGCGGATCGGCGAGCAGACCTCCCGGCTGAAGCACAGTTGCCTCGCCACCGGCGACAGCCGTGAGAAGACCGGGCCCATCGCCGACCACGAGGCCGCGCTCAAGGCGGTGGCCGAGCAACTCGGCCGGGACGGCCTGGGCCTCGACTCCCCCGAACTGGCCGCGATCGGTCACCGGGTGGTGCACGGCGGGCTGTTCTTCACCGAGCCCACCGTCATCGACGACGAGGTGCTCACCGAGATCGAGCGGCTGATCCCGGTCGCCCCGCTGCACAACCCCGCCAACCTCACCGGCATCCGCACCGCCCAGGCGCTCCGCCCCGATCTGCCCCAGGTCGCCGTCTTCGACACCGCGTTCCACACGACGATGCCGGAGCCGGCCGCGCGCTACGCGATCGACCCGAAGATCGCCGACCGCCACCGGATCCGCCGCTACGGCTTCCACGGCACCTCGCACGCCTACGTCTCCCGCGAGACCGCGCGGCTGCTGGGCAAGGACCCCTCCGAGGTCAACGTCATCGTGCTGCACCTGGGCAACGGCGCCTCCGCCTCGGCGGTCGAGAAGGGCCGGTGCGTGGACACCTCCATGGGGCTGACGCCTTTGGAGGGGCTCGTGATGGGTACACGCTCCGGAGACCTGGACCCGGCCGTCATCTTCCATTTGGCCCGCGTCGGCGGAATGGACATGGACGAGATCGACAATCTCCTCAACAAGAGGAGCGGTCTGTTCGGCCTGTGCGGGGACAACGACATGCGGGAGATCCGGCGCCGGGTCGACGAGGGCGACGAAGAGGCGGAACTCGCCTTCGACATCTACATTCACCGCCTGAAGAAGTACATCGGCGCCTATTACGCGGTGCTCGGCACGGTGGACGCGGTGGCCTTCACCGCCGGTGTCGGCGAGAACGCGGCGCCCGTGCGCGCGGCGGCCGTCCAGGGCCTGGACGGGCTCGGCCTGGCCCTCGACCCGGAGCGCAACGCCGTACGCGGCGAGCAGGCGCGGCTGATTTCGCCGGAGTCCGCGCGCGTGGCGGTGGCCGTGGTACCCACGGACGAGGAACTGGAGATCGCGACACAGACCTTTGCACTGGTCGGAAAGAACACCTGAGCACCAGCGCGCCCATTTGTATCTTCCGCCAGACGGAATATTCCGTAGCGAAACAAACCGATAGGATCGCCCCATGCGCCGTTCGAAAATCGTCTGTACTCTCGGCCCCGCGGTCGACTCCCACGAACAGCTTGTCGCGCTGATCGAGGCGGGCATGAACGTTGCCCGTTTCAACTTCAGCCACGGCACGCACGCCGAGCACCAGGGGCGGTACGACCGCGTCCGTGCCGCCGCCAAGGAGACCGGCCGGGCCATCGGTGTCCTCGCCGACCTCCAGGGCCCGAAGATCCGGCTCGCGACCTTCGCCGAGGGGCCGGTGGAGCTGGTGCGCGGTGACGAGTTCGTCATCACCACCGAGGACGTCCCCGGCGACAAGACGATCTGCGGGACGACCTACAGGGGCCTGCCCGGTGATGTCTCGCGCGGCGACCAGATCCTGATCAACGACGGCAACGTCGAGCTGAAGGTGCTGGACGTCGAGGGCCCGCGGGTGCGGACCATCGTCATCGAGGGCGGCGTCATCTCCGACCACAAGGGCATCAACCTGCCCGGCGCGGCGGTGAACGTCCCGGCTCTCTCCGAGAAGGACGTCGAGGACCTCCGGTTCGCGCTGCGCATGGGCTGCGACCTGGTCGCCCTCTCCTTCGTCCGGGACGCCAAGGACATCAACGACGTCCACAAGGTCATGGACGAGGAGGGCCGGCGCGTCCCGGTCGTCGCCAAGGTGGAGAAGCCGCAGGCGGTGGCCAACATGGAGGACGTCGTGATGGCGTTCGACGGCGTGATGGTGGCCCGTGGCGACCTGGCCGTCGAGTACCCGCTCGAGAAGGTCCCGATGGTGCAGAAGCGCCTGATCGAGCTGTGCCGGCGCAACGCCAAGCCGGTGATCGTCGCGACCCAGATGATGGAGTCGATGATCACCAACTCCCGCCCGACGCGCGCCGAGGCCTCCGACGTGGCCAACGCGATCCTGGACGGCGCGGACGCGGTCATGCTGAGCGCGGAGTCCTCGGTCGGCGCCTACCCGATCGAGACCGTCAAGACGATGTCGAAGATCGTCCAGGCGGCCGAGCAGGAGCTGCTCTCCAAGGGCCTGCAGCCGCTCGTCCCCGGCAAGAAGCCGCGCACGCAGGGCGGTTCGGTGGCCCGCGCGGCCGCCGAGATCGCCGACTTCCTCGGCGCCAAGGGCCTGGTCGCCTTCACCAAGTCCGGCGACACGGCCCGCCGCCTGAGCCGCTACCGCGCCATCCAGCCGATCATCGCGTACACCACGGACGAGTCCACCCAGAACCAGCTGGCGCTGAGCTGGGGCGTCGAGTCCCACGTCGTGCCGTTCGTGAACAGCACCGACGAGATGGTCGAGCTGGTCGACCAGGAGGTCGCGAAGCTCGGCCGCTACAACTCCGGCGACATCTTGATCATCACCGCGGGCTCGCCTCCCGGCGTCCCGGGCACGACGAACATGGTGCGGGTGCACCACCTGGGCGGCGGGGACCGCGACTGAGCCTCCCCCCACCGCGCACAACTGCGGCCCGGCCCCCGCGCAGGCGGGGAAACCGGGCCACAGCTCTTTGTGCGGCTCCCGAACGGGCTTGTGGGGATGCTCAGTCGGTGGTGTACACATGCATCCCGGGGATGGTCAGGGTGCCGCCGAACTGGGCGGCCTGCGTGACCTTCACCTTCGTGAAGTAGATCTCGGGGAGGTTCAGCGGGGGCGGATGCTCCGGGCTGAACGTGAGCGGGATCAGGCCGAGCAGGTTGCCGGAGATGCTCTCGGTGTACATCACCGTGTCGCCGTCGGTGATCGTCGACTCCGAGCCCTTCTCCGCCTGCACGTGATACGTCTTGCCGATCTGCTTGTCCCTCACCAGCTGGTGCAGATCGCCGATCATGGTGCCACCCGAGATGACGTACTTCAGCACCTTCTTGGTCTTGCCGCTGGCGGTCCGCACCTCGACTACGCCCTGGTAGTCCGCGCCCTTCAGGTGCAGGTAGCTGGCCTCCAGGTACCAGGGGTCGTCCGCCACGGCGATGGGATTGTCCACGCCGCCTTCGGCATCCGTGGCCTTGGGGCAGTCCTCGGGGTCCACCGTGGAACTGGCGGACGGGCTCGGCGTGGTGGTGGCCTCGTCGGTGGGCTCGGGGGTCCCGGTGGCCTCGTCGCTCACATCCCCCACGGCGTCCTCCACCGTGTCGGTGACCTTCCCCGCGGCGTCCTCCACGGCGTCGGACGTGTCCTTGCCGCTGTCGGAGCCACCGGAGTTCCCGGAGTCACCCGAGCCGCCTGAACTCCCGGGCGGTGCCTGTGATCCGGGGCTCCCGCTCGGCGTCGCGGAAGGGGACGGCGCGGGGCTCTCGGAGTCCTTGGCTCCGCCGCCGGCTATGCCCTCCACGACGCCGGTTATCGCGTCGCCGATGGTTTCGAGTACGTCCTTGTCGCTCTCGGACGCCGACGGGCTCGGCGCTGTCGGCTCGGTCTCGTCCCCCTTGTCCGTGCCGGGTGCCGAGGACGAGGGGGCCGGCTCGGGCTGGGCCCCGTCGTCGGAACCTGAATCCGACGAAGAGTCCTGGCCCGGCGTTCCCGGCCCGTCCGAGGAGCCGGCGCCGGAGGACGCCGAAGGGCCCGGCTCCGGCTCGGCGGACTCGCTCTCGCTCGCCGAGGCTGACGGCGAGGGCGTGGCCGACGCGCTCTCGCCCTTCTCGGGGTCCAGCGCCGCGACACAGTCCTTGAACTGCTCGGCCTGGTCGGCGTACTCGTCGGCCGACAGGCTGTGGGACGACGGCTGTTCGTCGGCGAGCGCGAGCTTGGGCGTGAACCCCATGCCCATGAGCACCGCCGTCGGCATCGCCGCCAGCGCGATCGCCTTGCCGGCAGGCATGTGGAACCTGGTGAACAGCGGCTTCCTGGGTGCCGCGTGACGCGGCCCGGTTCTCACACGCGGCCCGTCTGCTTCGGCCACGCGGGCCACCTCGTCAGCCGGCACTGTGCCTCCCGTTCGCCCCGTTGGCCGGGCTCGTTCCTGACAGGTCGTTCGGCTGCCCCATCGCATCCTCGTCCGTCTGGGGGATCGCGTGCGCGGGGCCGCCGTCCACCTCTTCGGTGCTCTTCGCCGTCTCCGGCCCCGGCGGTGTGCCCGGCGCCCATGCAACCGCCAGGGCGCCGCCGATCATTGACAGCAGGAACCCGATGACGAAACCGCCGAAGTTGGACACCGGGATGGACACCAGTGCCAGCAGGATCGCGGCGACCCCGGCGAAGATCTGGATGTGCTTCTGGAACCAGAGGGTGAAGCCCAGAACGATGAGCAGCACGCCGATGATCAGGGATCCGGCGCCCGCGGTGGTGGACATCGCCAGCGTCAGATGGCCGATCTGAAGGTTCGCGTACGGGAAGTACATGATCGGTACACCGCCGATCATGACGAGCAGGCCGGCCCAGAACGGCCTCGTACCCCGCCAGGCGCGGAACTGCAGTCTCCGGCGGTTGAACTGGCCGTCGGCGGCAGGAGTCTCGGCGCTCATGGAAAACAGCTCCCTGGTGCGGCGTTGCTGTGGTGAGGGTGTCTTGCGATGTGGGGGGTGTGCGCAGCGCGCGGAGAGTGGGCGGGCGGGGGCACCGCTTCGGCTCCCCCGCCCGTCACCGAGTGCTTAGTAGCACTCCTTGCCGGGGCCACTGCCGGTCATCAGCTTCATCTTCAGACCGGGCAGCGTGAAGGTGCCGGCCGTGGTCGCCCAGGCCGTCTGCTTCACGTCTGTCAGCTTGGCCGACTCGGCCTGCTGGGCGAAGCCGTACGGGTTCGCCTTCTTCTGCGCGATCTCCGACTTCTTCATGCCTGGTCCGCGGCTGATCTCACCCGCGGCCACACCGATGTCGATGTTCCTGAACTGGGCGTCCGCGCCCAGGTCTGCGACGTCGATGTACAGGTTGTCGGCAGTCACCTGCTGCTTCGCGTCGGAGCTCTCACCCGCGGTCAGCTTCAGAGTGACGGACCCGATGAACGGGATACCAGGAGTCACCACTGACTGGCACATGTTTTCGATCCGGGCAGTCTCGAAGACCGAAACGGCCACGGGGTGATGAGCCTTGTCACCGGTGAGGGTATAGCCCTCGTCGATGGCGCCGTACTGCGAGAAGCCCGTGCCGTTGAGCTCCTTGGCCTTCACCTTGAACGACTGACCCGACACACTGAACGACGCGGCGAGAGCACCCTGCGCGAGAGCGACACCTATGCACGCCGTGGCGGCGACGCTGGGCACCATGACCACAGCGAACCGCTTCCATCTGGTCCCACCACGCACTTGGGACTCCATATTTCCTCCTTCTCGGACGTACATCTCCTGGCCCGGCTCGCCCCGAAGGCGGCGCCACCGGACAGGGATGGGAGAAGTGCTACGTCCTCGGGAAGGAGAGCGCCCGCGCTCGGCGGCGCACAACGGCGCCCGAATCACCGGCGATCACCCCCGAGCGACAACCACTGGTCGCGCCTGACACGCATCACGCACAACCTTGCTGGACAGGCTTCGCCGAAGAAGCGAAGACCCCCCTGCCCAAGAGCCGGCGTCAGGGACGTCGGCTCTGCTCGGTGGGGACCCAGGAAATCCCGCGGCCCGATTGGATGTCGGGTACGGGGAATGGACCGAGCGTCGCCGATCGTGGTGCATTCTCGCCGCCCGCACAAGGGGGTTCGTTACTCGCTAGTAACGGCCGGATAACCGAACCACGACCAGCTGGACTCGCTCAGCGACTCTGGGTGCCAACCTGGGGCAGGACAAAACTATTGATCGCTGGACAGAATCCGACAGAACAATGGCCGCGACTTACTCGCAGTAACAGCGGCCGCGATTACCAAGATTTGGCAAAGCGCGGCCGCCCTGACGCCCTGTCGGACGATGTCCTCACGCAGGGTTCACGCGCCCGGACGGTCGGCGACCGACCGGGTGACCCGGACCCCGCACCCCTCAGAACAGGGCGCGCGCCAGCGCGCGGCGAGCCGCGGTCACCCGCGGATCGTCCGCGCCGACCACCTCGAACAGCTCCAGCAGCCGCAGCCGTACGGCATCCCGGTCCTCACCCGCCGTACGGCGCACGGTGTCGATGAGCCGCCCGAAGGCGTCCTCCACATGACCGCCCACCAGATCCAGGTCGGCGGCCGCGATCTGCGCCTGCGCGTCGGCCGGCTTCTCGGCCGCCTCCTTGCGCACCTGCTTCGCGTCCAGCCCCTGCACCCGCTGGAGCAACTCCGCCTGCGCCAGACCCAGCTTGGCCTCCGGGTTGGCGGGGTCGTCGGCGAGGACGTTCTTGTACGCCTGGACGGCACCGCCCATGTCGCCGGCGTCCAGCGCCTGCGCGGCGGCGTTCAGTGCGGCGTCGTAGGGACCCGCCGGCGCCTGCGCCGGCGCCTCACCGCCACCCGGGTCGGCCTCCGGGTCGACGGTCAGGCCGGTCAGCCCGAAGCGCTGCTCGGCGACGGTGACCAACTGGTCGAGGGTCTGCCGGATCTGCGCCTCACCGGCCGCCCCCTGGAAGAGCGGCAGCGCCTGGCCCGCGACGACCGCGAAGACCGCCGGGATCCCCTGGATCCCGAACTGCTGCATCAGCATCTGGTTGGCGTCGACGTCGATCTTGGCGAGGAGGAAGCGACCGTCGTACTCGACGGCGAGCCGCTCGAGGACCGGGCTGAGCTGCTTGCAGGGCTCGCACCACTCGGCCCAGAAGTCGATGACGACCGGGACCTCGGTGGAGCGCTGGAGGACGTCGCGCTCGAAGCCCGCCTCATCGACGTCGATGACGAGGTCGGCCGGGGAGACGGCCCCGCCGCCGCCCTCGCGCGCCGCTGCGGCGCGCGCCTGCTCGGCCTTCGCCTTGGCCTCCTGGGCCGCCTTGACCGCGGCGAGGTCGACGACGCCGCTCATGGACATGTTCCGTGGCTGCATGCGTCTATCCTCCCCCGTTCCCCGGGCGTCTGTGAAAAGCGCCCCCGAAGCCGAGCGTGCGTTCGGCGCCGGGTCCCCACCCCACGCCTGTGGTCGTCGCTCACATAAAGGACGAAAGCTCCCGTACCGCACGGAGCAGAGGCCACCGACGAGCTTTCGCTACGAGTCGTAGCGTAACGGCAGGGGGCGCTCCGGCGACACCCCACCCTGGTGATCTCCCTCACCCCGGCGCCCATACCCCCCAATCCGGTCCCGGATATGGTCGAGGGATGCAGAGCCGCACCCCCGCCGGCCGCACGGGTCGCCCGCGCAGCGCCGCCGCCGACACCGCCATCCTGGCCGCGACCCGGGCGGCCCTGGTGGAACTCGGCTGGTCCAAGCTCACCTTGGGAGACGTGGCGACGCGCGCCGGAGTTGCGAAGACGACGCTCTACCGCCGCTGGGCGGGCAAGAACGAGCTGGTGGTCGACGCCGTGGCGGAACTCTTCGACGAACTGGCCCTCCCCGACCGTGGCAGCCTCGGCGCCGACGTCGAAGGCGTGGTCCTCCAGCTGGCGGCCATCCTGGACCGGCCGGAGGCCAAGAGCGGCCTGATGGCGGTGGTCGCGGAGTCGACGCGGGACGAGGCGCTGCGCGAGCGCATCCGCGCCACGATCGTGGACCGTCAGAAGCGGCTGGTCACGGTGGGGCGGGCCCGGGCGCAGGCACGCGGAGAACTGCCGGTGGAGTCCGACCCCGGGGACGCGGCCCGCACCGCGGACCTGATCTTCGACATGGTGGCGGGCGCGGTCGTCCACCGCTCCCTGGTCAGCGCGGAACCGGCGGACGCGCAGTGGGCGCACTCGCTGACGCGGGTGCTGTTGCTGGGGCTGGCGGGGGCGGCGGCCGCCGAAGGGGCGGCAGCGGAGGGCGCGGCAGTAAGGGGGGCGGCGGGAGGCGAACGCGCGGGCCCGGCGCGCCCCGTACCGGGAGAACGCGACACGGCCGCAGAACGCGACGCGGCCACGACGTAGTCCCGCGGTGGCGGGCCCGGGTTCACGACGGACAGCCGGCGACAGCGGTCCAGGCTCCCGGCGCCTACGCCGAGGACCGGACCGCTGTGCGGGCGGCTGCCGTGAGGGCCGGCCCTAGAAGCCGGCGGGCTCGGTGTACACGCCCCACTCCTCGCGCAGGGCGTCGCAGATCTCGCCGAGGGTGGCTTCCGCGCGGACGGCCGTCAGCATCGGCTCGATCATGTTGGAGCCGTCCCGTGCGGCGTCGAGCATCGCGGCGAGTGCCGAGGTGACGGCGGCTTCGTCGCGGCCCGTGCGGCGTGCGGACAGCGCGCGTACCTGCTCGCGCTCCACCTCGTGGCTGACCCGCAGGATCTCCAGGTCGCCGGTGACGGAACCGGTGTGGGCGTTGACGCCGACGACTCGCTTGTCGCCCTTCTCCAGGGACTGCTGGTAGCGGAACGCGGACTCGGCGATCTCGCCGGTGAACCAGCCGTCCTCGATGCCGCGCAGGATGCCGGACGTGATCGGGCCGATGGGGTGCTTCCCGTCGGGGTGCGCCCGCAGGCCGCGCTCCTTGATCTGGTCGAAGATCTTCTCCGCGTCGGCCTCGATCCGGTCGGTCAGCTGCTCGACGTACCACGAACCGCCCAGCGGGTCGGCGACGTTGGCGACGCCGGTCTCCTCCATGAGGACCTGCTGGGTGCGCAGGGCGATCTCCGCGGCCTGTTCGGAGGGGAGTGCCAGGGTCTCGTCCAGGGCGTTGGTGTGGAGCGAGTTCGTGCCGCCGAGGACCGCGGCGAGGGCCTCCACCGCCGTGCGGACGACGTTGTTGTACGGCTGCTGGGCGGTGAGGGAGACACCGGCGGTCTGGGTGTGGAAGCGCAGCCACTGGGCCTTGTCGGACTTGGCACCGTAGACGTCGCGCATCCAGCGGGCCCAGATGCGGCGCGCTGCGCGGAACTTGGCGATCTCCTCGAAGAAGTCGACGTGCGCGTCGAAGAAGAAGGACAGGCCGGGGGCGAAGACGTCCACGTCCAGGCCGCGGGAAAGGCCCAGTTCGACGTAGCCGAAGCCGTCCGCGAGCGTGTACGCGAGCTCCTGCGCGGCCGTCGCCCCGGCCTCGCGGATGTGGTAGCCGGAGACGGACAGCGGCTTGTACGCCGGGATGCGCTGCGCGCAGTACTCCATCAGGTCGCCGATCAGGCGGAGATGCGGCTCGGGCTGGAAGAGCCACTCCTTCTGGGCGATGTACTCCTTGAAGATGTCCGTCTGGAGCGTGCCGTTCAGGACGGACGGGTCGACGCCCTGGCGCTCCGCGGCCACCAGGTACATGCAGAAGACCGGGACCGCCGGGCCGCTGATCGTCATCGACGTGGTGACGTCGCCGAGCGGGATGTCACGGAAGAGGACGTCCATGTCGGCGGCCGAGTCGACGGCCACCCCGCAGTGGCCGACCTCGCCGAGGGAGCGCGGGTCGTCGGAGTCGCGGCCCATCAGGGTCGGCATGTCGAAGGCGACCGAGAGGCCACCGCCGCCGGCCGCGAGGATCATCTTGTAGCGCTCGTTGGTCTGCTCGGCGTTGCCGAAGCCGGCGAACTGCCGGATCGTCCACGTACGCCCTCGGTAGCCGGTCGGGTGCAGGCCCCGCGTGTACGGGTACTCCCCCGGCCAGCCGATGCGCTCGAAGCCTTCGTAGATGTCCCCGGGCCGGGGCCCGTACAGCGGCTCCACGGGATCGCCGGAGAGCGTGGTGAAGTCCGCGTCGCGCTTGCGCGCCGCGTCGTACCGGGCCTGCCAGCGTCGGCGGCCCTCTTCGATGGCGTCAGCGTCCATGCCTTCGAATTTACTAGGACGTCCTAGTAAATGTCGACCGCCGGCCGGTGATTTGTCAGGACGCCCCAGCAATCGGGTGAACGGCTGCCGCCGCACCCCTGTGCCGGTGTGTACGGCGGCCGTCGTTCAGCGTGTCGCTACGCCTTCACCGGGGCCGGCGCGTCCTGCGCGACCATGGCGTCGAGCTCGCGCGAGATCTTCCGCTCCACGAAGAACGCCGCGGTCGGGATCGTGCCCGCGAGCAGGACCCAGACCTGCTTGGCGATCGGCCACTTCGCCTTGGAGCCCAGGTCGAAGGCGAAGATGAGGTAGAGGACGTACAGCCAGCCGTGCGCGATGGAGACGACCTGCGTGGCGTCCGCGGCACCGTCCATCTTCAGGCCGTACTTGGCGATCATGCACAGGCACAGCAGGACCAGGAGCACACCGGTGACGTAGGCCATGACGCGGTAGCGGGTCAGCACGCTCTTTTTCATGCGAACGAGCGTAACGGCCGGTTCCGGGCGATCTTCCCTGGGGTCACTGCTCCTCGAAGTCGCTCGCGGCGACCCGCAGGGGGCGGAGCATCGCGAAGATCTCTCCGCACTCCTCGGCGTCGTACACGCCGAGGCCGAAGTCCATGGCCATCAGGTCACGCGTCGCCGCGTCGACGACCTCGCGGCCCTTCTCGGTGATCACGGCGAGGGTGCCGCGGCCGTCGTTGGGGTTGGGGCGCTTGGCCACCAGGCCGGACCTCACCAGGCGGTCGACGGTGTTCGTGACGGAGGTCGGGTGCACCATGAGCCGCTCGCCGATCTTGGACATCGGGAGTTCGCCCGCCTTGGAGAAGGTGAGCAGGACCAGCGCCTCGTAGCGCGCGAACGTCAGGCCGTACGGCTTGACCACCGCGTCGACCTCGGCGAGCAGGATCTGGTGCGCCCGCATGATCGAGGTGATCGCGGCCATGGACGGGACGCTGCCCCAGCGCTGCTTCCAGAGCTCGTCGGCGCGGGCGATGGGGTCGAAGGGGAGGCTGAGCGGCTTCGGCACGTCACCAGACCTTACCCGCCGGTCATATCGTGGTCAGCCCTGTCTCGCGTTTCGGTATGTGTGGTGCCTGCGGCGGCCGTCCGGCGTTCGGTAGGGCTTGCCGTGGCGCGGGCGGGTGGCGGTGGGCCGGGGTCGCGCCCTGGACGCCTGCGGCGGCCGGCTTCTGTCCGGTGGTGGGCTGTAGCGCCTGCGGTGCGTGTGCGTCGGGGCCGCGCCCGGGGGGCGTCCGTCCTCGGAACGGCGCGGAATCGGTTTCGATGCCGACGAAGGACGCCGCCACCGCCCGTGCGAGGCCCCTGGGTTCCGTGAAGTCGCCGAAGGGAGTGTCCGACAGGGCTCTGGTCAGGGCCTTCTCGATCTCTGTGATCCACAGGTCGAGCCCCGCCGCGGTGGCCGGGGCGAGGGCGGGGTGGGTCTGGGCGCCCGCCAGGAGCTGGCCGAGGAGTGCGACGTGGCCGTTCTGGCGCTCGTGGTCGTGGATCTCGCGGCCCACGGCCAGCAGGGGGTGGTGAGAAAACCCCGGCCCCTGGGGGCCGGGGTCCGTCCGTCGCGCGGGTGCGGTGACCTGCGGCTACTGCGTCAGGTGGCGTTCCACCGTCTCGACCTTGGACGTGAGGGCGTCCATCACACCGGGGCGGATGTCCGCCTTGAGGACCAGGGACACCCGCGGCGCCCGCGCCTCGACGGCGGCGACGGCACGCCTGACGACGTCCATGACCTCTTCCCACTCCCCCTCGACGGACGTGAACATCGCGTCCGTACGGTTCGGCAGGCCGGACTCGCGGACCACGCGGACGGCGTCGGCGACGTACTCCCCCACGTCCTCGCCGACGCCCAGGGGCGTCACGGAGAAGGCGACGATCACGCGTTCACGACCCCTTCCTTGCGCGCGCGCTCCGCGATCACCGCGTCCTCGGACTCACGGCGCAGCTTGCGCTCGGCGAAGAAGCCGCCGCCGGGGAGGACCGAGAGGGCGAAGTAGAGGGCGGCCGTGCCGAGGCTCCACCTGGTGCGGTTCCAGGCGTCCGCCCAGAAGATGACGTACAGGATGAACAGGACGCCGTGGACCGCGCCCATCACGGGGACCGCGTTGAATTCCGTGGTCCGCTTCAGCACCGAGCAGACCAGCAGGATGAGGAAGGACACGGCTTCCGGGGCCGAGACCAGGCGGAGGCGGCGGAGGGCGGTGGCGGTCTTGAGATCCACGGGTCACCTTCGGTGGGAGATTCGCTGACGAGGCGTGTCGCTTTGTGAACGGACGCACAAACGCTCCGCCATTGTGGCAAACGGCCGCACGGGCCGGGGGCCGGGGGGTCGGGGGTGCGCCCCCTAGGGGCGCGGTCGGGGTCCGTCCAGGGCGACTGACTCTGTCGGCGGAGCCAATCGGCCGATACCTTCACATCCGTGGCGATGTTCCGACTTCAAGGCAGCAAGGTGCTGGCCGTCGACATGACCGGGGACGCCGTGAAGGCGAAGAACGGGTCGATGGTCGCGTACGACGGGCAGATGGCCTTCAAGAAACTGAGCGGCGGAGGTGAGGGCATACGGGGGATGGTGACCCGGCGCGTCACCGGTGAGCAGATGACCCTGATGGAGGTGAGGGGGCAGGGGACCTGCTGGTTCGCGGACCGGGCCTCGGAGATCAATCTGGTGGGTCTCCAGGGCGACAAGCTGTACGTGGAGTCCAGCAATCTGCTCGCGACCGACGGCGGGCTGCGCACCGGCACGTCCTTCACGGGGATGCGTGGCGCCTCGCAGGGCAACGGGCTGTTCACGACGACCGTGGAAGGGCACGGGCAGGCGGCGATCATGTCGGACGGGCCGGCGGTGGTGCTCCGGGTGAGCGCGCAGTACCCGCTGACCGTGGACCCGGGGGCCTATGTGGCGCACCAGGGGAATCTGCGGCAGTCCTTCCAGTCCGGCGTGACCTTCCGCACATTGATGGGCGAGGGCGGGGGCGAGGCCTTCCAGATGCGGTTCGAGGGGGACGGGCTCGTGTACGTGCAGCCCAGTGAGCGGAACACGATCGCGGGGGATGTGTGACATGGGCTTCCGCGAGGTCAATTCGAAGATGGTCGAGGCGACCGTGATGCCGCGCGAGCGGCTGTTCAGTCAGCGCGGCGCCATGCTCGCCTACAAGGGCGAGGTGTCCTTCACGCCCAGCATGACTGGCGGCCAGGGCGGCCTCATGTCGATGATCGGGCGCCGGGTGGCGAACGAGGACACACCGCTGATGACCGTCGAGGGCAGCGGCACCGTGCTGTTCGGGCACGGCGGACATCACGTACAGGTGATCAACCTCGCAGGGGACACCCTCTGTGTCGAGGCGGACCGGCTGCTCGCCTTCCAGGGCAGCCTCCAGCAGGGGACGATGTTCATGGGCTCCCAGGGCGGGGTCATGGGGATGGTGCGCGGGCAGGTCACCGGGCAGGGCCTGTTCACGACCACGCTCAAGGGACACGGGGCGGTGGCGGTGATGGCCCACGGCGGGGTCTTCGAGATTCCGATCAGCCCGCAGCGCCCCGTGCATGTCGACCCGCAGGCCTACGTCGCCCACCACGGGGATGTGCGCAACAAGCTGTCGACCGCGCTGGGCTGGCGGGACATGGTGGGGCGCGGCTCCGGCGAGGCGTTCCAGCTGGAGCTGAGCGGCAGCGGTGCGGTGTACGTCCAGGCGTCGGAGGAGAAGCTGTGACCTACGGAACCGCGGGCGCCGGGCCCGTCGTGCACGACCCGGTGACGCTGCCCGCCGACGACAACGTGAACGCGTACACCTTCTGCGTGGAGCTGAAGGGGAGCCAGTGGTTCCTGCAGAAGGGGAAGATGATCGCCTACTACGGCTCGATCGACTTCAACGGCGTGGGGCACGGGCGATTGGACCGTCTTGTCCGTTCGTCGTTCCATTCGCCACTGCACGCCGCGGACTGGGTCGTGGCGGAGGGCTCGGGGAAGATGCTCCTCGCCGACCGGGCCTTCGACGTGAATTCCTACGATCTGGAGGAGGGCAACTTGACCATTCGCTCGGGCAACCTCCTCGCTTTTCAGCCAACTCTCGCGCTGAAGCAGTCGATCGTGCCGGGCTTTCTCACGCTCATCGGAACCGGGAAGTTCGTGGCCGCATCCAACGGTCCGGTGGTGTTCATGGAGCCGCCGATCCGGGTGGACCCGCAAGCGCTTGTCGGCTGGGCCGACTGCCCCTCACCGTGCCACCACTACGACCATGGCTACATGACGGGCGTAATGGGCGGTCTACGTGCGATGACGGGCCTTGGCGGGGCCTCCGGGGAGGAGCACCAGTTCGAGTTCGTGGGAGCCGGTACGGTCCTGCTCCAGTCGACCGAGACCCTGATGGCCGAGCAGGCCACGGGGACGGTCCCGCACCAGGCCGGCGTGCCCGGTGGTGGCGGGGTGACCGGAGGGCACGGAGCGCAAGCCGGCGCACCGCGCCTTCCCGGACAGCTGGGGGACCTCCAGCGTCGCTTCGGGCTGTGAGCGGTAGTCTGCGGAGTGTGACGTCGAACGCGTGCGCACTGTCACACCACCCTCAGTAGTTCACATTTCAACTTCTTAGGTAGACTTCATTCATGGAGACCGAGACGGCCACGCGCTGGCTGACCGATGCGGAGCAGTGTGCCTGGCGCACCCACCTGGAGGTCAACAGGCTGTTGACGTACCAGCTCGAAAAGGACCTGCAGCCGTTCGGCCTGACGATGAACGACTACGAGATCCTCGTGAATCTCTCCGAGTCGGACGATTTGCGAATGCGGATGAGCGACCTCGCCTCCGCGACCCTGCAGTCGAAGAGCCGGCTCTCGCACCAGATCACGCGCATGGAGAACGCCGACCTGGTGCGGCGGGAGAACTGCGAGTCCGACCGCCGCGGGCTGTACGCGGTGCTCACCGACCACGGCATGGAGACGATGCAGAAGGTCGCGCCCCACCACGTCTCGTCCGTACGGCGGCACTTCATCGACCTGCTGCCCCCGGAGTCCCTCACGGAGCTGGACAAGGCGCTGAGGCCCATCGCGGAGCACCTGCGTGGGCAGCGCGGCCGTCCCTGACCAGGAGGCCCTGAGGCACCCCTGGGCGAGCGGCAGGCGGAGTTCGAACCGGGCTCCGCCTGCCGGCGCCTCATGGACCGTGAGGGTGCCGCCGTGCCGGGCGGCGACGTCGCGGGCGATGGCGAGGCCCAGACCCGCGCCGCCCTCGTCCCGGCTGCGGGCGTCGTCCAGCCGTACGAACCGCTCGAAGATCCGCTCCCGGTCCGCCGGGGGCACGCCGTCCCCGTCGTCCTCGACCTGGACGACCGCCCGGTCCCCGTCCCGCCGGACGGCCACGGTGACCGCCGAACGCGCGTGCCGCTGGGCGTTGTCCAGCAGATTGGCCAGCACTCGCCCCAGTTGCCCGCGCGATCCGGCCACTTCGAGGGAGTCCGCCTCGACCGACACCCTCTTGCGGCCCGAGGCCTGCTCACGGACGAGCTCGGCGAGGTCGACCCGCGCCCCGGTGGGCCGCTCCCCCGCGTCCAGCCGGGCCAGCAGCAGCAGATCCGCGGCGAGTCTTTGCAGTCGTACGGTGTCCTCGACCGCGCCGTCCAGGTCCAGCAACTCCGGGTGTGCCGCGGCCACTTCGAGCTGGGTGCGCAGTGAGGCGATGGGGCTGCGCAGTTCGTGCGACGCCGCTGGCGTTCCACCGAGCTCTCCAGCGCGGCCAGCGTCTGGTTGGTGGTCCGGGCCAGCCGGGCGACCTCGTCGTGGGTGCCCGGTTCGGGGACACGCCGGGAGAGGTCCTCGGAGGCGGTGATCTCCGCCATCTCGCTGCGGATGCCCTCCACCGGGCGCAGGGCGCGTCCGGTCACCAGCCAGGTCACCCCCGCCACCACGCCGAGCAGCAGCGGGAAGCCGATCAGCATCACGGTCTGCGCGGTGCTCACGGCGTTCTGCTCGGCGGCCAGCGGACCGCCCGCGTACACGGTGTAGGTGCCCTGGCCGGGGACCTCGACCCGCACCTCGGCGAACCGGTAGTCCGCCCGCTCGCCGTCGATGGTCGCGGAGCCGTCCGTGAGGGACGCCTCCTCGGCGATCTCGCCCGGCTGGAGGGCGGCTCCCGCGGCGTCGTCGGAGTCGTCCCTCCGGTCGGAGCCCTCGGACTCGCCGAAGTCCTCGGACTCGCCGGAGTCGTCACCGTCGTCGTCACCGGAACAGGTGCCCGGTTCCCGCCCCGCAGGCGTCCGCGGCTGCGGCTGCGGCTGCGGCTGCGGCTGCGGCTGCACGGCGTCGGTGCCCGTGCCGCTGATGTGCTCCAGGTCCTCGCTGGCCGCGACCAGGGTGCCGTCCTCGGCGACGACCTGGACGGGGCGGTCGTCGTCGTCCAGGCACGGCGGACCGGGACGACGACCACGCCGACGACAGCGGCGACGACCGGAGTGACGACCAGGCCGACGACGGTGCGGACGACAACGCCGACGACCGGGGCGAGGACCGCGCGGACGACAACGCCGACGACCGGGGCGAGGACCGCGCGGACGACAACGCCGACGACAGCGGCGACGACCGCGCGGACGGCTGACCGTCCGTGTGGCGGGCGTCCTCCGGGGGCTGCCGCTCCTGGAGGCCGCTTCGGCCCTGAACGGGCCTCGTCCTCAGGCGCCGGACGGGCCGTGGCGTCAGGACGGGCGTGGAGACGCCCGCCCCGGCCGTGCGCTCACGCCCCGTCCGTCACCCCCGCCACCAGTTCGTCCGCCGCCCGGTAAGGGTCCAGTTCGCCGGCCACTATCCGTTCCGCCAGCGCGCTCAGGCGGCGGTCGCCGTGCAGGTCCGCGATGCGTTCCCGCAGGGCCGTGACCGCGATGGTCTCGACCTCGCGGGAGGCCCGGGACCGGCGGCGCTCCGTCAGGACGCCCCGTTCCTCCATCCAGGCGCGGTGCTTCTCCAGCGCCTCCACGACCTCGTCGACTCCCTCGCCCCGCGCCGCGACCGTCTTGACGATCGGTGGGCGCCAGTCACCGGCTGCGCGGGATTCGCCGAGGCCGAGCATGTGGTTCAGCTCGCGGGCCGTGGCGTCGGCGCCGTCGCGGTCCGCCTTGTTGACGACGTAGACGTCGCCGATCTCCAGGATTCCGGCCTTGGCCGCCTGGATGCCGTCGCCCATGCCGGGCGCGAGGAGGACGACGGAGGTGTCGGCCTGGGAGGCGATCTCCACCTCCGACTGGCCCACGCCCACCGTCTCGACCAGGATCACGTCGCAGCCCGCCGCGTCCAGTACGCGGATCGCCTGCGGCGCGGCCCAGGCGAGGCCGCCGAGGTGGCCGCGGGTGGCCATGGAACGGATGTAGACGCCGGGGTCGGAGGCGTGCTCCGACATCCGGACCCGGTCACCCAGCAGGGCACCCCCGGAGAAGGGGGACGACGGGTCGACCGCCAGGACGCCGACCCGCTTGCCCTGCTTGCGGTACGCCGTCACCAGCGCCGACGTCGAGGTGGACTTCCCGACGCCCGGGGAGCCGGTGAGACCGACCACGTACGCCCCGCCGGTCAGCGGGGCCAGCGCCTCCATGACCTCCCTGAGCTGCGGGGACGCCCCCTCCACCAGGGAGATGAGGCGGGCCACGGCACGCGGCCGGCCCTCCCTCGCCTGGGCCACCAGCGTGGGGACGTCCTGCATCACAGCTCCGTTCAGCTCACCGAATCGACAGACCGACAGACAGACCTACGTCCGTTCAGGACTTCGGTACCCGCACGATCAGCGCGTCACCCTGGCCGCCGCCACCGCACAGCGCGGCCGCGCCGACCCCGCCGCCGCGCCGCTTCAGCTCCAGCGCCAGGTGGAGTACGAGACGGGCGCCGGACATCCCGATCGGGTGACCCAGCGCGATGGCCCCGCCGTTGACATTCACCATTTCGGTGGACACCCCGAGGTCCTTCATCGACTGCACGGCGACCGCGGCGAAGGCCTCGTTGATCTCGATCAGGTCGAGGTCCGAGACCTCCATGCCCTCCTTCTTCAAGGCGTGCCGGATGGCGTTGGACGGCTGGGACTGCAGCGAGTTGTCGGGGCCGGCGACGTTGCCGTGCGCGCCGATCTCCGCGATCCACTCCAGACCGAGCTCCTCGGCCTTCGCCTTGCTCATCACCACGACCGCGGCCGCGCCGTCCGAGATCTGCGAGGACGAGCCCGCGGTGATCGTGCCGTCCTTGGCGAACGCCGGGCGCAGCTTGCCGAGTGACTCGGCGGTGGTGTCGCCCCGGATGCCCTCGTCCTGGCTGAAGAGGACCGGCTCGCCCTTGCGCTGCGGGATCCCGACCGGCGTGATCTCGGCCTCGAAGACGCCGTTCTTCTGTGCGGCGGCGGCGCGCTGGTGGGACAGCGCGGCGATCTCGTCCTGCTCCGGGCGGGCGATGCCGAGCCGGGTGTTGTGCTTCTCCGTCGACTCGCCCATCGCGATGTTCTCGAAGGAGTCGGTCAGGCCGTCGTGGGCCATGGCGTCGAGCATCTGCACGGCGCCGTACTTGTAGCCCTCGCGGGTCTTCGGCAGCAGGTGGGGGGCGTTCGTCATGGACTCCTGGCCGCCCGCCACGACGATGTCGAACTCGCCGGCGCGGATCAGCTGGTCGGCGAGGGCGATGGCGTCGAGGCCGGAGAGGCACACCTTGTTGACGGTCAGCGCCGGGACGCTCATCGGGATGCCGGCCTTGACCGCGGCCTGGCGTGCCGGGATCTGACCCGCCCCGGCCTGGAGCACCTGGCCCATGATCACGTACTGCACCTGGTCGCCGCCGATCCCCGCACGGTCGAGGGCGGCCTTGATCGCGAAGCCGCCGAGGTCGGCTCCGGAGAAGGACTTCAGCGAACCGAGCAGCCGCCCCATCGGGGTGCGGGCACCCGCGACGATGACGGATGTCGAGCCGTTCTTTGCAGAAGACATGAGCTGCGATCCCCTTCCGGCCTGCACTGGCCGAGGAGTGAACGAGGGTTTACTTCGAATGTACTGAGCGGTACTCCACCCCGTCATCGGGCCGTCGGTGTGATCGCGCGCACGTTGCGTAACCACCTCCGGCGCGTTGCACTGAATCCATGCTGACGCGAATCGACCACATCGGGATCGCCTGCCACGACCTCGACGCGACCGTCGAGTTCTACCGCACCACCTACGGCTTCGAGGTGTTCCACACCGAGGTCAACGAGGAGCAGGGCGTACGCGAGGCCATGCTCAAGATCAACGATACGTCCGACGGCGGTTCCTCGTACCTGCAGCTCCTGGAGCCGACCCGGGAGGACTCCACCGTCGCGAAGTGGCTCGCCAAGAACGGCGAGGGCGTGCACCACATCGCCTTCGGTACGGCGGATGTCGGCGGGGACGCGGCCGCGATCAAGGACAAGGGCGTACGCGTTCTGTACGAGGAGCCCCGGCGCGGCTCCATGGGGTCACGGATCACCTTCCTGCACCCCAAGGATTGTCACGGTGTACTGACAGAACTGGTCACTTCGGCGCCTGTTGAGTCACCTGAGCACTGATGCTCGTACATAGGGGCCGGTAGGGTTGGGGGCGGTCGTCGCTTCCAGACGGGCGACCGGGTCCTGTCGCCTGTGACGGCAGGACCGCCGGGGTCCGGGTTTCGGGGGACGAGCGTCGGGGCAGCAGCCCATGCTCCGCCGTTGATCTGACACCATTCCCCGGGGGCCCCGTTCGGCGGATGGACGGAGCTCGTTTGGAGAGACTTGCGACCAGGGGACGGATGGGACCGCGCAGTGCGGGGCTACGAGAGCCAGGAGCGAGAGCCGGCGGCTGACGTCGATCACCTCACTCGGTTCGAAGCCGAGATGAAGCGGCTGAGGACCGAGCGGGAAAAGGCCATCCAGCACGCCGAGGACCTCGGCTACCAGGTCGAGGTGCTGCGCGCCAAGCTGCACGAGGCGCGGCGCACGCTCATGACCCGGCCTGCATATGACAGCGCCGACATCGGCTACCAGGCCGAACAGTTGCTGCGCAACGCCCAGATGCAGGCGGACCAGATCCGGGCGGACGCCGACCGGGAGCTGAGCCAGGCCCGGGCGCAGACCCAGCGGATCCTCCAGGAGCACGCCGAGCAGGCGGCCCGCCTCCAGGCCGAGCTGCACGCCGAGGCCGTCTCCCGCCGGCAGCAGCTCGACCAGGAGCTCGCCGAACGCCGGCAGACCGTCGAGTCCCACGTCAACGAGAACGTGGCCTGGGCCGAGCAGCTGCGTTCCCGCACCGAGCAGCAGGCCCGGCGCCTGCTGGAGGAGTCCAGGACCGAGGCGGAGCAGGCCATGGCGGCCGCCCGCGCGGAGGCCGAGCGGCTGACCGCCGAGGCCCGCCAGCGTCTGCGGAGCGAGGCCGAGGCCGCCCGCGCGGAGGCCGAGCAACTGCTGCGCCGGGCCCGTACGGATGCCGAGCGGCTGCTGAACGCCGCCTCCACGCAGGCCCAGGAGGCCACCGAGCACGCCGAGCAGCTGCGGACGTCGACCGTCTCGGAGTCCGACGCGGCCCGCCGCCAGGCCGCCGAGCTCAGCCGGGCCGCCGAGGCGCGGATGGCGGAGGCCGAGGAGGCGCTGCGCAAGGCGCAGTCCGAGGCGGAGAAGCTGGTCACCGAGGCCAAGGAGGCCGCGGCCAAGGCCCTCTCCGGCGCCGAGGCGGCGAACGAGACGCGCACGCGCACCGCCAAGGAGCAGGTCGCCCGGCTCGTCAGCGAGGCGACCAAGGAGGCGGAGGCCACCAGGGCGGAGGCCGAGCAGGTCGTCGCGGACGCCCGCGCCGAGGCCGAGAAGATCGTCGCGGAGGCGGGCGAGAAGGCCCGCTCGGCCACCGCCGAGGAGACCGCGAGCCAGCTGTCCAAGGCGGCGAGGACCGCCGAGGAGGTCCTCAACAAGGCGTCGGAGGACGCGAAGAAGACCACCAGGGCGGCCACCGAGGAGGCCGAACGCATCCGCCGTGAGGCGGAGACCGAGGCGGACCGGCTGCGCGCCGAGGCGCACGACATCGCCGAGCAGCTCAAGGGCGCCGCGAAGGACGACACCAAGGAGTACCGCGCCAAGACCGTCGAGCTCCAGGAGGAGGCTCGGCGGCTGCGGGGCGAGGCCGAGCAGCTGCGCGCCGAGGCGGTCGACGAGGGCGAGAAGATCCGCGCGGAGGCCCGCAAGCAGGCCGTGGCGCAGATCGAGGAGGCGGCCAGGACAGCCGAGGAACTGCTCGCCAAGGCGAAGGCCGACGCCGACGAGCTGCGGCAGAGCGCGACCACCGACAGCGAGAAGGTCCGCACCGAGGCCATCGAGCGGGCGACCACGCTGCGCCGGCAGGCCGAGGAGACGCTGGAGCGCACCCGCAAGGAGGCCGAGCGGCACCGCGCGGAGGTCCTGGAGCAGTCCCAGGGCATCCGCAACGACGCCGAGCAGGCCGCGCGTGAGCTGCGCGAGGAGACCGAGCGGGCCGTGGAGACCCGCCGCGCGGAGGCCGCCGAGGAGCTGACGCGGCTGCACACGGATGCGGAGACCCGGCTCGCCGCCGCCGAGCAGGCGCTGACCGACGCCCGCGAGGAGGCCGGGCGGATCCGCCGCGAGGCCGCTGAGGAGGGCGAGCGGCTGCGCGCCGAGTCGGCCGAGCGGATCCGCACTCTGCGGGCACAGGCCGAGGCGGAGGCCGAACGGCTGCGCGCCGAGGCGGCGTCCGACGCGTCCGCGTCCCGGGCCGAGGGCGAGGCCGTCGCCGTACGCCTGCGCTCGGAGGCCGCTTCGGAGGCCGAGCGGCTGAAGTCGGAGGCGCAGGACACCGCCGACCGGGTGCGGGCCGAGGCGCAGGCCGCGGCCGAGCGGCTGGCGCAGGAGGCCTCCGAGACGCTGGCCGCCGCGCAGGAGGAGGCCGCCCGGCGCCGCCGCGAGGCCGAGGAACTCCTCGGCGCGGCCCGCCAGGAGGCCGACCAGGAGCGCGAGCGGGCTCGCGAGCAGAGCGAGGAGCTGCTGGCCTCGGCGCGCAAGCGCGTGGAGGAGGCGCAGGCGGCGGCCGTACGCCTGGTGGAGGAGGCCGACCGGCGCGCCACCGAGATGGTGTCGGCGGCGGAGCTCCACGCCCAGCAGGTGCGCGACTCGGTCGCCGGGCTGCACGAGCAGGCGCAGGAGGAGATCGCCGGACTGCGCAACGCCGCGGAGCACGCGGCGGACCGCACCCGCCGGGAGGCTCAGGAGGAGGCGGACCGGGTCCGGGCCGACGCCTACGCCGAGCGGGAGCGCGCCGCCGAGGACGCGGGCCGGGTCCGGCGGGAGGCGAGCGAGGAGTCGGAGGCCGCCAAGGCGCTGGCCGAGCGCACCATGACGGAGGCGATCGCCGAGGCCGAGCGGCTGCGCGCCGAAGCGGCCGAGCACGCCCAGCGGCTGCGCACCGAGGCGTCGGACGCGATCGCCGAGGCCGACCAGGCGGCGGCACGCACGCGTGCGGACGCCCGCGAGGACGCCAACCGCATCCGGTCGGACGCCGCGACGCAGGCGGACACCCTCATCACCGAGGCACGCAGCGAGGCCGAGCGGCTGCAGACGGAGACCGTCGCCGAGGCCGAGCGGGTGCGCAGCGAGGCGCTCGCGAAGGCCGAGAAGCTGGTCGGGGACGCGAGCGGCGAGGCGGAGCGGCTGCGTGCCGAGGCCGCGAGAACGGTCGGGTCGGCGCAGCAGCACGCCGAGCGGATCCGCACCGAGGCCGAGCGGGTCAAGGCGGAGGCCGCCCAGGAGGCGGAGGGGGTCACGACGGCGGCGCGCGAGGAGGCCGAGCGCACCCTGGACGAGGCACGCAAGGACGCCAACAAGCGGCGTTCCGAGGCGGCCGAGCAGGTCGACACGCTCATCACGGAGACCACCGCCGAGGCCGACAAACTGCTCACCGAGGCGCAGCAGCAGGCGCTGAAGACGACCGCGGACGCCGAGGCGCAGGCCGACACCATGGTGGGCGCGGCCCGCAAGGAGGCCGACCGGCTGGTGTCCGAGGCGACGGTCGAGGGCAACGGGCGGGTGGAGAAGGCCCGTACGGACGCGGACGAACTGCTCGTCGGCGCGCGCCGGGACGCGACCGCCATAAGGGAGCGGGCGGAGGAGCTGCGGGCGCGGATCACCGCGGAGATCGAGGAGTTGCACGAGCGCGCCCGCCGGGAGGCCGCCGAGACCATGAAGTCGACCGGCGACCGCTGCGACGCGCTCATCAAGGCCGCCGAGGAGCAGCTCGCCAAGGCGCAGGCGAAGGCCAAGGAGCTGGTGTCGGAGGCCAACTCCGAGGCCGGCAAGGTGCGCATCGCCGCCGTCAAGAAGGCGGAGGGCCTGCTGAAGGAGGCCGAGCAGAAGAAGTCGGCGCTCGTGAAGGAGGCCGAGGAGCTGAAGGCCGAGGCGATCCAGGAGGCCAGGCGCACGGTCGAGGAGGGCAAGCGCGAGCTGGAGGTCCTGGTGCGCCGCCGCGAGGACATCAACGCCGAGATCTCCCGCGTGCAGGACGTGCTGGAGGCGCTGGAGTCCTTTGAGACGCCGTCAGCGGGCAAGGACGGCGCGGTCAAGGCCGGCGCGACGGTCGGCGCCCCCCGATCGGGTGGCAAGTCGCCGGAAGGCTAGCCTCCGTGGGGCGATTCCGGTGTGTTCCGGGTGCTTTGACCAAGACTTTGGCTTGCCCTTTGGCAAGTACTCCTGCGGTTAGCCACTCAAAAGGGGTGTCATTCTCCAGATCAAACACGCATCCGCTCGATGACACACCGCTTCGGCCCCTAGGATTCCACCTATCACCTCACCGGTCTCATTCGACAGGAACCCCATGAGCGACACTTCCCCCTACGGCTTCGAGCTTGTGCGGCGTGGGTACGACCGCGCTCAGGTGGACGAACGTATCTCCAAGCTCGTCTCCGACCGTGACAGCGCTCTCTCCCGCATCACCGCTCTGGAAAAGCGCATCGAGGAACTCCACCTCGAGACGCAGAACGCCCAGGCCGCCGTCACCGACGCCGAGCCGTCGTACGCGGGTCTCGGCGCGCGTGTCGAGAAGATCCTCCGCCTCGCCGAGGAAGAGGCCAAGGACCTGCGCGAGGAGGCACGGCGCGCGGCCGAGCAGCACCGCGAGCTCGCCGAGTCGGCGTCCCAGCAGGTGCGCAACGACGCCGAGTCGTTCGCGGCGGAGCGCAAGGCCAAGGCCGAGGACGAGGGCGTCCGGATCGTCGAGAAGGCCAAGAGCGACGCCTCCCAGCTGCGCGCCGAGGCGCAGAAGGACGCGCAGTCCAAGCGGGAGGAGGCGGACGCGCTCTTCGAGGAGACCCGCGCGAAGGCCGCGCAGGCCGCCGCCGACTTCGAGACGAACCTCGCCAAGCGCCGCGAGCAGTCCGAGCGCGACCTGGCGTCCCGTCAGGCCAAGGCCGAGAAGCGCCTCGCCGAGATCGAGCACCGCGCCGAGCAGCTGCGCCTGGAGGCCGAGAAGCTCCGCACCGACGCCGAGCGCCGCGCCCGCCAGACGGTGGAGACCGCCCAGCGCCAGGCCGAGGACATCGTGGCCGACGCCAACGCCAAGGCCGACCGCATCCGTTCGGAATCCGAGCGCGAGCTGGCCGCCCTCACCAACCGCCGCGACTCGATCAACGCCCAGCTGACGAACGTGCGCGAGATGCTCGCCACGCTCACCGGCGCCGCGGTGGCCGCGGCCGGTACGCCGGGCGAGGACGAGCCGGTCTCCCGGGGAGTGCCCGCGCAGCAGTCCCGGTAACCACCCGGCATACAGCTGCTGAACACCTGCGAAGCCCTCTGCCACTGAGGTGGCAGAGGGCTTTGTGCCGTTTTAGCGTGGCCGCATGATCGAGCTGACCGGGCTGACCAAGCGGTACGGCGAGAAGGTGGCCGTGAACCAGCTGACCTTCACCGTCAGACCGGGCATCGTCACCGGCTTCCTCGGTCCCAACGGCGCGGGCAAGTCCACCACCATGCGCATGATTCTGGGCCTGGACCACCCGACCGCCGGGGACGTCCGGATCGACGGCAAGCACTACGACCAGCTCAAGGACCCGATGACGTGCATCGGCGCCCTGCTCGACGCCAAGGCCGTGCACGGCGGCCGCTCCGCCTACCACCATCTGCTGTGTCTGGCCCAGGCCAACGGTATCCCCGGCCGGCGGGTGCACGAGGTGCTCGACACCGTCGGCCTCACCGCGGTCGCGAGGAAGAAGGCCAGGGGCTTCTCCCTGGGCATGGGGCAGCGGCTCGGCATCGCGGGCGCGCTGCTCGGCGACCCGCGGATCCTGATGTTCGACGAGCCGGTCAACGGGCTCGACCCCGAGGGCATCCACTGGATCCGCACGCTGATGAAGACGCTGGCCGCACAGGGCCGTACGGTCTTCGTCTCCTCCCACCTGATGAGCGAGATGGCGCTGACGGCCGATCATCTCGTCGTGATCGGACAGGGCCGGCTGCTCGCGGACATGTCCATGACCGACTTCATCGCGCAGAACTCGCGCAGTTGCGTCCGGATCCGCACCCCGCAGCGGGAACGGCTCCTCGATGTGCTGCACGGCGCCGGACTGACGGTGGTGGAGACCGGCAGCGGGGCCTTCGAGGTGGACGCCGGCGAACCGGAGCGGATCGGGGAGCTGGCGGCGCAGCACCAGATCGTGCTGCACGAGCTGAGCACCCAGCAGGCCTCGCTGGAGGAGGCGTTCATGCGGCTGACGGCGGAATCGGTGGAGTACCACGCGCACGCCGACCCGGCGGCCGGGCAGCAGTGGGGCGACGGATGGAGGAAGGACTGACATGGCGGCGACCCAGGTCATCCGGTCGGAGTGGACGAAGATCCGCTCCGTCGCGTCCACGGTGTGGACGCTGTCCCTCGCCGTGGTCGTCACCATCGCGCTCGGCATGCTGATCTCGGCACTGTCGAGGAGCGAGTTCGAGAACATGGACGAGGCCGGCCGGCTCTCCTTCGACGCGACGTTCATCAGCTTCGCGGGCATGAGCCTCGGTCAGCTGGCGATGATCGTCTTCGGGGTGCTCGTCGTGTCGAACGAGTACAGCTCCGGCATGATCCGCACCTCGCTGGCCGCCGTGCCACAGCGCGGCACCTTCCTGTTCAGCAAGATCGCTGTCGCGACGCTGCTCGCCCTGGCCGTCGGCATGGCCACCGGCTTCGCCGCCTTCTTCCTCGGGCAGGCCATGCTGGGCGACCTGAGAGCGGACCTCGGCGACCAGGGGGTGCTGCGCGCGGTGATCGGCGGCGGGCTGTACATGACCCTCATCGCCATGTTCTCGATGGGCGTCGCCGCGATGCTGCGCTCGCCGATGCTGTCGCTGGGCATCCTGATGCCGTTCTTCTTCCTGATCTCCAACATCCTCGGCAACGTCTCGGCGACGAAGAAGCTCGGCCAGTACCTGCCCGACCAGGCGGGCAGCAGGATCATGCAGGTGGTGACCCCGGTGGGGGACGACAGTCCGTACGGCCCCTGGGGCGGGCTGGGGATCATGGTGCTGTGGGTGGTCGCGGCTCTGACCGGCGGTTACGTGCTGCTGAAGCGGCGGGACGCTTAGCGACCCCGGAGGTTCGCCCCGTCTTTCACCCGCTCTTGGAGGGAACCGTCAGCGCCTCGGTATCCTCCTAACCCTTACGGGGGCGTGTGCCCCGCTGTCCTGAACCATTCGATGGGTGCGGAGCATGATCGAGGCAGACGGCCTGACCAAGCGCTACGGCGACAAGACCGCGGTGTACAACCTTTCCTTCCGGGTGCGGCCCGGTGCCGTCACCGGCTTCCTCGGCCCGAACGGCTCGGGCAAGTCGACGACGATGCGGATGATCCTCGGGCTGGACAATCCGACGGCGGGGAAGGTGACCATCGGCGGCTTCCCCTACCGCAAGCTGCCGAACGCGCCCCGTCATGTCGGCGCCCTGCTGGACGCCAAGGCGGTGCACGGCGGCCGGACCGCCCGCAACCACCTGCTGTCCCTGGCCCAGCTGTCCGGCATCCCGGCCCGGCGGGTCGACGAGGTGCTCGGCGTGGTCGGCCTGCAGGACGTGGCCGGGCGGCGTTCCAAGGGCTTCTCCCTCGGCATGGGCCAGCGGCTCGGCATCGCCGCCGCGCTGCTCGGCGACCCGCAGGTGCTGCTCTTCGACGAGCCGGTCAACGGCCTCGACCCCGAGGGCATCCTCTGGGTGCGGAACCTGATGAAGTCGCTCGCGGCGGAGGGCCGTACCGTCTTCGTCTCCTCGCACCTGATGAGCGAGATGGCGCTGACCGCCGACCACCTGATCGTCATCGGGCGTGGGCAGCTGCTCGCCGACATGAGCGTGCGGGACTTCATCGCGGCCAACTCCGCGGGCTTCGCGCGCGTACGCACACCCGACACCGAGCCCCAGCAGCGCGAGAAGCTGTCCTCGGCGCTCGCCGAGGCGGGCGCCCATGTGCTGCCCGAGCAGGACGGCGCGCTGCGGGTGACCGGCCTGCCGCTGCCGCGCATCAGCGACATCGCGCACGAGACCGACGTCCGGCTGTGGGAGCTGTCGCCGCACCAGGCCTCGCTGGAGGAGGCGTACATGCGGATGACCCAGGCCGCCGTCGACTACCGCTCGACGGTCGACCAGCGGGCCGGGCTCCAGCAGCCGTCGCCGCAGGGCGCGCAGCAGCCGATGCCGGTGCCGGGCCAGGGCCAGCCTGGCTGGTACGCCCCGCCGCCGCCCCAGCAGGGCGGGCAGCCGTTCGCGATGCCGCCGGGCCAGTCCGGAGCGGTGCCCCCGGGGCCGTACGGCGCTCCCTCCGCCTCCGGCGCGCCCGGCGCGGGCCCGCAGAACCCGTACGCCCAGCAGGCGCCGCAGGCGGCCGCACAGGCCGCCCCACAGCCGTACGCCGCCCAGCCCGCGGCGCCGGGGCAGCCCCCGGCTGCCCCGCCCGCCGCCCAGCCGCCCGCCTCCTCCCCCGCCACCCCCTCCCACGAGCCCAAGCCCGAGGACGCCCGATGAGCACGCCCCAGCCCCCCATGCCGCAGGCCGCGCCCGGCGCGCAGCACTCCGGCTACACCTCGCCGATCCCCGTCGTCCGCACCCATCTCGGGCACGCGCTCGCCTCGGAGTGGACGAAGATCAAGTCGGTGCGCTCCACGATGTGGACGCTGGGCGTGTTCGTGCTGCTGGTCGTCGGCATCGGGCTGCTCGCCGGAGCGCTGGTCGCTGCGAACACCTCCACGGAGTCGGATCTCGGTGGGGAGTCCGCGCTGTCCCTCGGCTTCTTCGGACTGCTGCTCGGCAGCATGTGCATCATCACGCTGGGCGTGCTGACCACCGCCTCCGAGTACGGCACCGGGATGATCCGGACGACGATGACCGCGTGCCCGCCGCGGTCGCGGGTGCTCGTGGCGAAGGCGATCGTGTTCTTCGCGCTCGCCTTCGTGGTCACGCTGGTCGCCGCCGGCCTCGTCGCCTTCGTACAGGTCGGCATGGTGAGCGCCGCCCGGGAGCCCGCGGGCGAGGAGTGGCTGAAGGGGACGGTCGGCGTCTCGCTCTACATCGCGCTGCTCGGACTGCTCTCGCTGCTCGTCGGCTCGATCGTCCGGCACTCGGCGGGCGCCATCACCATCATGATCGCGGCGGTGCTGGCCCCGCTGGTCATCGCGATGTTCATGTTCGCGTCCTCGCTGGAGGACGTCCGCCAGGCCCTGTTCGAGTACTCGATCCCGAACCAGCTGAGCATCTTCTACGCCAACTCGCTGACCGAGTCCGGCCCGTCCGGCTGGGACCCGCTGTGGATCATGCTCGGTGTGACGGCCGCCGCGTTCGCCGGCGCCTACGCCCTGCTGGAGAGGCGGGACGTGTAGGACGGCGGGCGGCTCCGGGTGCCGTACGGCGCCCGGGACGACACCTGGAACACAGGACCGAGTCCGCTAGAACCTCGGCGCGTTACGGGACCGCTGCACCCGCGTGGTGCGGCGGTCCCGCGCGTTCCAGCACGCCTTGTGCCAGTGCCGGCGGTCGTCCACCCCCGCGTGTTCCGGCCAGGCCACCACATGCGGTACGGCGGACGGAATCAGCTGGTCGCAGCCGGGGCAGCGGTACGTCTTGCCCTCGGAACTGGCCCCCGCCACATGGCGCACGCTCCAGTCCTCGCCCTGCCAGTCCTGCGAGGTCTGCCAGCCGCCGTAGCGGCCGCGGGGGTCGTCCTCGGCGCTCCGGCCGGACGGGCCGGCGGCCTGGGGACCCTTCGGGCGGTTGCGACGCGGGGACACGGGACACCTCACGGAGCTATACAGGAACCGGGTCACGTCCAGCCTACGCGGCCCGCGGACGGGTACGCGGAAAGCGACGAACCTGACAAGTCCCCCTCTCCGGCCGTTCATTCTGCCGACAATCCGCAAATCTCTTCGCCGGGCCGTGTCCTCGGCACGTGTCAGACGGTTATGCCGGGTGGGGGAGCTCCGTGTCGGAGCCAAGGAAGCAGGAAGAGCGATGCGCGTAGGAACATTCGTGCTGGCGGCCCAGTTCCCGGGTCAGGGCCAGGGGGAGGCGCTGTACCGGGCGGTCCGCTCGGCGGAGCTCACCGAGGAGGCGGGGCTCGACTCGGTGTGGCTGGCCGAGCACCACTTCGTGCCGTACGGCACCTGCCCGTCGGCGATCACTCTGGCCGCCCTGGTGCTGGGCCGCACCCACCGTATCCGTGTCGGTACGGCGGTCAGTGTGCTGCCCACCACGCACCCGGTGGCCCTCGGGGAACAGGCCGCGCTGCTGCACGTGACGAGCGGCGGCCGGCTCACGCTGGGCGTCGGGCGCGGTGGTCCGTGGGTGGACCTGGAGGTCTTCGGCGCCGGGCTGGAGGCGTACGAGAAGGAGTATCCGCAGTCACTGGACCTGCTCCTGCGCTGGCTGCGCGAGCCGGCGGTGGAGGGACCCGGCGGCCGCTACGCCTTCCGTGAAGTCCCCGTGGTGCCAAGGCCCTCGGAGTGCCTGACGGAGACCGCGGGACCGGAGGTGCTCGTCGCGTGCACCTCCCCGGCGAGTGTACGGATGGCCGCCGAGCGCGGGCTGCCGATGTTGCTCGGCATGCATGTCGGGGACGAGGAAAAGGCCGAGATGGTCGCCCTGTGGCGGCAGCACGCGCGCGCGGCGGGGCGGCCGGGGGACGAGATCCGCCGCGCGGCCCATGTCTCGGCCGGCGTCTGCCAGATCGCGGACAGTCGCAGCGACGCGGCCGAGACGCTGCTGAAGGCGATGCCGGGATGGCTGAAACAGGGTCTCGACGCCCATGTCACGGTGGACGGCCGGGAGCGCCGGATGCGCGATCCGCTGGCGTACACTGAACTGCTCTGCGGGCTGCACCCGGTGGGCACCCCCCGGAGTTGCGCCGACCGGCTGGCGGCCACCAGCGAGCGTACGGGCGTCTCCCGCTTCGCCCTGCTCGTCGAGGGCTCCGGCGACCTGGCGGCCACGGAGGAGAACGTACGGCGGCTGGGCGCCGAGGTGCTGCCTCAGCTGACGTGAACGCCTTCGCGGCGCGGGAGGCTTGCCGCTCCGGTACAGATCGCACCTCCCGCGTACGGAGCGGCAAGCAAGCGGTTCACCCCCCTCAGCAGTCCCGCAGCTCCGGGGACTGGTTCAGCAGTTGGCCCCGGATCGAGGTGAAGCGGGCCAGCCTCTCGTCCGCCGAGGCGTCCAGCGGGAACACCGCCACACGGTGGCAGTTCTGGAAGGCCAGCCGCACACCGAAGTGCCGCTGCAGGGCACCGCGGATGGCGTCACTCGCGAGCGCACGCAGCAGCTGCCCACGTGCCTGCTCGTCCGGCGGGGGCGTCTGGTTGTCGGCGAACTCTCCGCCGTCCACCTTCAGCTGGACCGCCAGGGAGCTGATCATCTCCCATGCGTAGGGCAGGGAGGTCCGGACGCAGTCGACGAATTCAGCTTCGTCGACCTCGCCTCGCTCGGCCTGTTCGAGTAGGGCCGGTGAGACGTCGAGCGACATGGGTTCTCCTCTCGCACCCCCAACCAGCAGGGGTTGCCGGACAGATGAGGGAGCACGCAAAGCGAACACGCTGTGTACACGCATCACGACCTCCCGTTTAATACGGTAGGCAACGGACGGTGACCGCACCAGAAGAATGCACACACAGGCAGATCCCGGTGGGCACACAATCGGCCAGAGGCGAACACGGGTCTTCCAGGGCGAATCGCGTGCACAGGAGCCCGTCGAGTAGCGTTGCCGACCATGCGTCTCGTCATTGCCCGATGCTCCGTCGACTACGCGGGCCGGCTCACCGCTCACCTGCCCACCGCCCCCCGTCTGATCCTGGTCAAGGCGGACGGCAGCGTCTCGATCCACGCGGACGACCGGGCCTACAAGCCCCTGAACTGGATGTCGCCGCCCTGCACGCTGAAGGAGGGCACCGGTGAGGAGGCCGGCGTCTGGACCGTCGTCAACAAGGCGGGCGAGAAGCTGATCATCACGATGGAAGAAGTCCTGCACGACTCCTCGCACGAACTGGGCGTCGACCCAGGCCTGATCAAGGACGGCGTGGAAGCGCACCTCCAGGAACTGCTCGCCGACCGCATCGAGGCCCTCGGCGACGGCTACACGCTGATCCGCCGCGAGTACATGACGGCCATCGGCCCGGTCGACATCCTGTGCCGGGACGCCGACGGCCGGACCGTCGCGGTGGAGATCAAGCGGCGCGGCGAGATCGACGGTGTGGAACAGCTCACCCGCTATCTGGAGCTGCTGAACCGCGATCCCCATCTGGCGCCGGTCCGGGGCATCTTCGCCGCCCAGGAGATCAAGCCGCAGGCACGCGTGCTGGCGGCGGACCGCGGGATCGGCTGCCAGGTGCTGGACTACGACGCCCTGCGGGGGATCGAGGACGACAAGCTGCGGCTGTTCTGAGCGCTTCCCGAGCGGCTTCCCGTGACGGCGTTCCGTACGGAACGCCGCGCGGCGACGAGGGCCGGGTCCGTTCGTGCGGACCCGGCCCTGTCGTGCCGGCGGTCTCAGATCAGCTGTTCCGGGCTGCTCGGCGCGCCCGCCGCGCTGGACGCCGGGCTACCGGAGGTGACGGGGCTGCCGGCCGTGGTGGAGTCCGTCGGCGACGGGTCCGTCGGCGTGGGCGACGGGCTGGTGCTCGTCGTGGGCGACTCGGACGGCGTCGGACCGCCGGTCGGCGTCCCGGGGGACGTCGGCGGCTTCGAGGGCGTGGACGGCGGCTTCGAGGGCGAGGTCGAAGGCGATCCCGGTGACCCACCGCCGGGCTGGTGCGTACCGCTCGGCTCGTCGGACGGCTCCCCCGCTCCCGAACCCGTGCCCGGGTCCTCCGGCGTCGGATCGTCCGTCGTGCCGAAGGTGCCGTCGGGCCCTGGATCCGTCGGCCGGCCGGTCGCCCCGCTGCCCCCGTCGTCGTCCTGGTCCGCCTTGTCCGCGCCCAGGCTGTCGTCGCCGGGGCCCTGGCTCACCGACGGGTTGACGCCGACCTGATCGGACGGGCTCTCGGCGTCGTTGCTGGAGGTGGCGCCGAGCGTCACGACCGTGCCGAGCACCGCCACGAGCAGCGCGCCCGCGCCGGTCGCGACGAGGTTGCGCCGGGCGAGGCCGCGCAGACCGCCGCCCCGGCCGCGCCCGGACGCCGCTCCGGGCGTGGAGCGGTGGGTGACGAGGTCCGGGGCGCCGTCGGGCCGTTGCGGAGGCGGGAAGTCCGCCGGCACCGCCGGGACACCGCCGGGCGGCGACACGGACTCCTCGTGGCGGGCGTCGGGCACCTCGTCACCGGCGGTGGTGCCGAGCGTGAGCGGCGTCCGGACGGCGGGGGCCGTGCCCTCCCGGTCGGTCACCAGGGCGAGGGCGCGACGGCCGGCCACGGTACCGCGCTTGTCGGCGAGGGCGCCGCGCAGCCCGATGGACGCCTCCAGCTCGGCGCGGGCCCGGTCCAGCCGCCCCTCGCAGAGGGCGAGGATGCCCAGCTCGTGGTGGAAGTAGGCCTGTTCGGCGACGTCCCCGGCGAGCCGGGCGGCCTCCGCGCCGGAGCGCAGCGCCCGTTCCCAGGCACTCCAGTGCAGGCCCGCGGCGAAGGCGGGCGCGGCCGCGCGGGCCAGCTGCACGGCCGGACTGTCCTCACCCTCGGCGGGCGCCACCGTCGCCGGTACGAGGGAACTCAGCGCGGTGAGCACGGCGTCCGCCTCGACGCACACCCGCTCGGGGGTGACCGAGGGATGCCCGGCCCACCAGGCGTAGTGCCGGGTGGCGGTCAGGGCGTGGCCCTCGGGGTCGTCCGCGTATCCGGCGGCCTCCAGCTGGGTCTGCACCCCGGCGGCGAGCCGGTAGCGGGCCCCGACCGGGGAGACGAGCGCGCAGCCCAGCAACTCGCCGAGCGCGGCGTCGGCGTGGGTGTCGCCGACCAGGGCGGGCAGGTGCGCCTGGTGGGGCACCTCACCTCCGAGGGCCACCGCGAACCGCAGGGTGGCGCGGGCGGAGGCGCTGAGCCGGGAGGCGAGCAGTGCCGCGGGTGCGGCGCCCTCGGCGAGCGAGGGCAGGGGGACGTCCTCGCCGACGGGCGGACCCGGGACGGCGTCGAAGGGCTCGTCGGCGGGGATGTCCTGGAAGACACCGAACTCGTCGAGTGCGTCGGCGCCGGCGCGCAGCCGGTCGCGCTGCCGCAGCAGGGCGCCGGCCTGCACGAACCGCAGCGGCAGGCCCTCGGACTCGAACCAGAGGTCGCCGGCCCAGTTGGCCTCGTCCTCGGTGAGCGGCCGCCCGACGGCGTGCTCCAGCAGCTCCAGGCCGCCGGCGCGGTCGAGGCCGTCGAGGAAGACCTCCTCGATCGCGGCCTCGGCCGACGGCGCGGGCACGTCCGGCGTGGCGGCGAGGAGGAAGGCGCACTCGGGGGTGGCGTCCAGCAGCTCGTCGAGTGCCGCGCCGCCGATCTCGATGTCGTCGAGGACGACGACCGCCCCGATCTCCCCGACGCGGGCGAGAAGTTCGTCCTGTTCCGGCCGGTGCAGCGGCGCACCGTGGACGGCGTGGAAGAGGTCGTGCAGCAGATCGGCCGCGGTGCGGTGGAAGCCGGTCAGGCGGACGACGCCGTCGGGGGCGAGGTCCGCGCAGTCCTCGGCGACGATGTCGAGGAGTGTGCTGCGTCCGGAGCCGCCGGGGCCGGTGAGGCGCACGGAGCGGCCGCGGGCGAGCAGCCTTACCAGGCGCTCGCGTTCGTCCTGGCGGCCCAGGAGCGGCAGGGTGGGCCGGCTCGGTCCTGGCGGCACCGGTGGAGCGGCGGCGCGGGCCACCTCGGTGCGCTGGGCCGGGCTCAGCTTCTCGGGTCTGCCGGGGCGTTCGCCGGGCGGGCAGAGTTCTATCTCGCTGCCGTCGACGGGGTTGACGGTGAGCAGGAGGTCGCCGGAGACCAGCTGCACGGTGCGGGCGAGTGCGGGCGCGTGCTGGCCGAAGTCGGATGTGAGGGAGTCCCTGGGCGGGCGCTGGCGCGGCGCGTTGCCGTCGCCGTCGTGGCCGTACTCCTCGGGTCCCCGGTTGTTCGGGTCCATAGGTTCAAGCCCCCCAAAAGCATCGGGTGCGTAGAGCCCCTCCCGGCCTTGCCGCACACCGCGCTGTCGCTTCTGGTCCGGGCCCGCACGAGGGTGGATCAGACGCGGGCGACCGAACCTTAAACCGTCGGTCAGTATTCACGACAGCCCGGGGTGCCATGGGGTCCGAGACGTCACGGTCTTGTGAGGATTGGGTGCGTCGGGCGATTCGCCGTGAGCTGCCCGGTCTCCTCCGGCCCTGGTGACGCCGCCATCCGAGGGGTCACACCCGGGGCAGGGACTCCACGCCGATGCCGCCCTCGATCGCCAGGATCCGGTGCAGCCGGGTGGCCACCAGCAGGCGCTGCATCTGCGGCGGTACGCCGCGCAGCACCAGCCGCCGGCCGCAGCGGCCGGCCCGCCGGTGGGCACCCATGATGACCCCGAGTCCGGTGGCGTCCCACGAGTCCAGTTCGGACAGGTCGAGGACGAGGTCGCCGTCGCCGTCGTCGACGGCCGAGTGCAGGACCGTACGGGCGTCCGCCGCGGTGCGGACGTCGAGGCGGCCCCCGACGACCACCTCGGCGTGGTCGCCCCTGATGTGCATATGCGCTCCCGTGAGTGCGGTGACGTACTCCATGACGGTGGCTGTGCAACGTCTGACTGCTTCTGTGGCGGCGCGGTTGCTGCTTGTAAGCGAACCGATACCGAATTCACCCCGAGGTGTGATGTCTCAGGGGTGTGCGCCGTTTCAGTGCTTGTAGAAGCCCTGCCCGCTCTTGCGTCCGATGTCACCGGCGTCAACCATCCGGCGCATCAGCTCCGGTGGGGCGAACTTCTCGTCCTGGCTCTCGGTGTAGATGTTGCTCGTGGCGTGCAGGAGGATGTCGACACCGGTGAGGTCGGCGGTGGCCAGCGGGCCCATGGCGTGGCCGAAGCCCAGCTTGCAGGCGAGGTCGATGTCCTCGGCCGAGGCGACGCCCGACTCGTACAGCTTGGCGGCCTCGACGACGAGCGCCGAGATGAGCCGGGTGGTGACGAAGCCGGCCACGTCGCGGTTGACGACGATGCAGGTCTTGCCGACCGACTCGGCGAACTCCCGCGCGGTGGCGAGCGTCTCGTCGCTGGTCTTGTAGCCGCGGACCAGTTCGCACAGCTGCATCATCGGGACCGGCGAGAAGAAGTGCGTGCCGACGACCCGCTCCGGGTGCTCCGTGCCGGCCGCGATCTTGGTGATCGGGATGGCGGAGGTGTTGGACGCGAGCACGGCGTCCGGGCGCACGATCTTGTCCAGGGTGCGGAAGATCTCGTGCTTGACGTCCAGCTTCTCGAAGACGGCCTCGACGACGACGTCGGCGTCCGCGGCGGCGTCCATGTCGGTGGTCGCGGTGATCCGGGCGAGGGCGGCCTCGGCGTCGCCCGCCTCCAGCCTGCCCTTGCTCACGAACTTGTCGTACGAGGCCTTGATGCCGTCGGTGCCACGCCTGAGTGCCTCGTCGGTGACGTCGCGCAGGACGACGTCCCAGCCCGCCTGGGCGGAGACCTGGGCGATGCCGGAACCCATGAGACCGGCCCCGATGACGGCGAGCTTCCGTGCCACTGACGACTCCCCTTGTGATGCTTACCCGCTGTTTACGTATGGCTCTCCGGCGGACCCTAGCGCCCGGGAGGGTCCGTGTGACCGGTAAGTAATGCGCGTCACGTCTCACATGACGGACATCACACCGGCACGGCTCACGGGGCGCCTCGTACGGCGTAGTTGAGCACCCTCTCCCCCAACGGCTCCTCGACGTCGTCGAGGGGCAGCGGCATCTTGCGCGACTCCCCGGCCGGGGCGCGGCCCGCGAGCTTCTGACGGCCGATGATCACGGCACGGTCGGCGAGGGCGTCGGCCTCGTCGAGGTAGTGGATGGTCAGGAAGTACCGTCGTGCCCCGCTCGTCGCGCAGGCGCCGGATCAGGTCCCGCAGGCCGGCCCGGCCGGGGGTCGAGTCCCGTCGCCGGCTCGTCGGTGATCGCCACGGACGGCACACCGGCCGCGCCGAAGCGGAAGTACGGCGGCTGCGTCGACGCGACCTCCAGGACGCGTTTCTCGCCGTCACCGGCCGCGGGCCCCTCCCCGGCCGGCACCGCCCCCGTCGCCGTACAGGAGCCGAGAGTTCGGGCCGGCGGTCGACGCCATGACGATGCCGATGATGCTCCTGTCGGGCCTGATGCTGCCGATGACACTGGGGCCCGCGTGGCTCGACGTGCTCTCGCACCTGGTGCCGTTCCGCTGTCCGGTGGACGCGGTGCGCGCCGCGTACGCCGGCGACCACGCCGGACCGGCCGTGCTGTACGGCGACCCGGTGGCCGTCGGCCTCGCCGCGCCGTCCGTGACGGTGGGCACACGCGTGTTCCGAACCGCCGGGGCGTAACTACGCTGGCCTCATGGTCAATCTGACGCGCATCTACACCCGTACCGGCGACCAGGGCACCACCGCCCTCGGAGACATGAGCCGGGTCGCCAAGACCGATCCGCGGATCTCGGCCTACGCCGACGCCAACGAGGCCAACGCGGTGCTCGGCACGGCGATCGCGCTGGGCAACCTGGACGAGGAGATCGTCAAGGTCCTCACCCGCGTCCAGAACGACCTGTTCGACGTGGGTGCGGACCTGTGCACGCCGGTGGTGGAGAACCCCAAGTTCCCGCCCCTGCGGGTCGAGCAGTCCTACGTCGACAAGCTGGAGGCGGACTGCGACCGCTTCCTGGAGCCGCTGGAGAAGCTGCGCTCCTTCATCCTCCCGGGCGGCACCCCGGGCGCCGCCCTGCTGCACCAGGCCTGCACCGTGGTACGGCGGGCCGAGCGCTCCACCTGGGCCGCGCTGGAGGCCCACGGCGAGACGATGAACCCCCTCACCGCGACCTATCTCAACCGGCTATCGGACCTGCTCTTCATTCTCGCCCGGTCGGCCAACAAGGACGTCGGTGACGTTCTCTGGGTCCCGGGCGGGGAGCGCTGAGCCCTCCTCGCGGGGTGCCTTCTTCGGCCAGAGGGCGTACGACAGGGCGATCAGGCCGTGGATGCCTGCCGTGCGCCAGGCGATGAAGATCCAGCTCTCCAGGGAGCCGGTGCGGCCCGGGTCGTCCACGTACCAGATGGCGATCAGCAGCAGGACGCTGGCCACCGAGGCGGCCACGACCGTGCCGAGCCACACCTTGCCCTCGTGGCGGGCCCGGGCCATCCCGAAGCGCGGCGGCTTCACGGGTGGCGCGGCACCCCCGAAGCGGTGGGCGGCGTGGCCGTCGAGCCACTTCACCGTGCGGTGGCCGTGCCCGGCGGTGTATCCGATGTAGAGGGCCGCCAGACCGTGCTTCCAGCTCGGGTCGGCGCCGTTGTCGAGGTCGATCGCGGTGGCGGCCAGCAGGACCACCTCCAGCAGCGGTTCGAGCAACAGCAGGCCCAGCCCCGTACGGCGCATCCGCAGCACGTAGCGGAAGAACAGCCCCGCGGCCAGCAGCACCCAGAAGCCGACCTCGCAGACGATGATCAGCGTGACGATCACGGCTCACTCCCCTCGGTCACCGTTCAAGGCTCCCGCCAGGATCCGCCGGATTCGTCGTCGCCGGTGACGAACCGCCACTGCATCCTTCGATGTACTCGCGGACCCGTCCAGGGGATCAGGCACCGGCGGTGTCCGCCGTGTTGGATGGAGCCATGGCCGTACGACTCCCCCGCCCGCACCGCTTCGACCTGTACGTCGGGCTGACCGGCCTGCTCGGCGGCCTGCTGCTGTGGGGCATCGGCCTCGGGCTCCGCCCGGCCGGCCAGCCCATGGTGCTGCTGCCCGGCGCCTGGCCCCTGCTGGTGCCGCTCGTCGTCATGGCGGGCTGCGAGGTGCTGCGCCGGGCCGCCCCGCGCACCGCCCTGCTGACCGCCACGGCCGCGTTGATCACGGATACCGTCACGCAGGGCAATCTGGTCACCGTCCTGATGTACACCGACGTGATGTACGCGGCCGTCCTGTACGGCACTCCCGCCTCGGCCCGCCGCATCCCCTGGATCACCGGCCTGCTCACGGTGGCCGGGACGATCGTGCCGTTCGCGATGTGGCGGGAGCCGGAAGCCCTGCTCATCGGCGTGGCCACCGGCATCGTCGCCTTCGCGCCCGCCTCCACCGGTCTTATCGTGCGCAACCACCGGGAGGCCGCCGAGTCCGCCCGGCTGCGTGCCGAGCAGACGGCGCTGCTGGCCGAGATGGACCGCGTCCAGGCCGTCACGGCCGAACGCGCCCGGGTGGCACGGGAGTTGCACGACATGGTCGCCAACCACCTCTCCGCGATCGCCATCCACTCCACGGCCGCGCTCTCCCTCGACGAACCGCAGACCACCCGGCAGGCCCTCGGCGTCATCCGCGAGAACAGCGTCGCGGGGCTCGCGGAGATGCGACGGCTGATCGGCATCCTGCGGGACGACAGCGGCGACACCGAACCGCGCACCGGGCTCTCCGCCTCGCTCGGGCAGGGGGGCAGCCCCGTCGCACCCACCCTCGACGGCCTCGGCGCGCTCGTCAGGACCGCCCGGGCCAACGGCCTCGACGTCACCCTCGACGCCGGGCACGGCGAGGCACTGCCGGCACCGGTCGAGCTGGCCGCGTACCGGATCGTGCAGGAGTCCCTCACCAACGCCCTCAAGCACGCCGGTCCCGGCCGGGTCACGGTCGCGCTGCTGCGGCACAACGGCTCGCTGGACATCACCGTGACCAGCCCGTACGGCGACCGCGACGGGCCACGGGCGCCCGGGTCCGGCGCCGGCCTGGTCGGCATGCGGGAACGCGCCGCCCTCCTGGACGGCACCTTCGAGGCCGGGCCGCAGGACTCCCCCGAGAGCAGGATCTGGGCCGTACGGGCGACGCTGCCCGTGGGGGAGGACGGGGGCGTGTCATGAGGCCGCCATGCCGCCGCCGCGTGTCCGCCCCCGCGCCGTCGTGGCGGCGCAGCCGCGACACATCCGCCGAAGGAGAGAACCCCATGATCCGCGTGCTCGTCGCCGAGGACCAGTCCGCCGTGCGCGCCGGGCTCGTGCTCATCCTGGGCAGCGCGCCCGACATCGAGGTGGCCGGCGAGGCCTGCGACGGCGAGCAGGCCGTCACGCTGGCCCGTGAGCTCCGGCCCGATCTGGTGCTGATGGACGTTCAGATGCCGTGCCTTGACGGGGTGTCTGCGACCCGGCAGGTGGTGGCGGAGGGCCTGGCCGACGTCCTCGTGCTGACCACCTTCGACCTCGACGAGTACGTGTTCGGCGCGCTGCGCGCGGGCGCCTCGGGGTTCCTGCTGAAGAACACGGAGGCGAGGGATCTGCTGGAGGCGGTGCGCACGGTGGCGCGCGGGGAGGGCCTGATCGCACCGGCGGTCACCCGCCGGCTGATCGCCGAGTTCGCGGCCAAGCCGGTGCGGGAGCCGAAGGCCGACCCCTCCGTGCTGGACTGCCTGACCCGGCGCGAGCGCGAGGTGCTCTCCTGTCTCGGCGAGGGCATGTCCAACGCCGATGTCGCGGCTCGCCTCGACATGGCCGAGGCGACGGTGAAGACGCACGTCAGTCGGCTGTTGGGGAAGCTGGAGCTGCGCAGCCGGGTCCAAGCCGCCGTCCTGGCACAGGAGTTGGGAATCTAGCGGTCACCTGGGGAACAGTGGTCCAGACCTATTGACCTATGGTACAGACCTTTCTATTCTCGCGGGCACTGAGGGTCTGATGGCTCAGTCATGCCCCCGACAACCCCATAAGGAGGCGCAGCATGCGCTTCAGACACAGAGCCGCGGCAGGGTTCGCGACCCTGCTGCTCCCCTTCGCCGGCCTGGTCGGCCTCGCCGCCCCCGCCCAGGCAGCCACCCAAGCCACCGCCACCTACGCCAAGACCCAGGACTGGGGCTCCGGCTTCGAGGGCAAGTGGACGGTCAAGAACACCGGCACCACCACCATCAACTCCTGGACCGTGGAGTGGGACTTCCCCTCCGGCACGTCCGTCACCTCCGGCTGGGACGCCGACATCACCTCCTCGGGCAACCACTGGACGGCCAAGAACAAGTCCTGGAACGGCACCCTCGCCCCCGGCGCCTCCGTCTCCTTCGGGTTCAACGGCACAGGCTCCGGCGCCCCGGCCAACTGCAAGCTCAACGGCGGCAGCTGCGACGGCGGCTCGGTCCCCGGCGACAACCCGCCGAGTGCCCCCGGCACCCCCTCGGCCTCCGACATCACCAACACCTCGGTGAAGCTGAGCTGGAGCGCGGCCACCGACGACAAGGGCATCAAGAACTACGACGTCCTGCGGGGCGGCACCAAGGTCGCCACCGTCACCGGAACCAGCTGGACGGACACCGGCCTCACCGCCGGCACCGACTACTCCTACACCGTCCAGGCCCGTGACACCGCCGACCAGACCGGCCCGGTCTCCGGCGCCCGCGCGGTGCGCACCACCGGCGGCGGCACCGACCCGGGTCCCGGCCCCGGCACGAAGATCAACCTCGGCTACTTCACCGAGTGGGGCGTCTACGGCCGCAACTACCACGTGAAGAACCTGGTGACCTCGGGCTCCGCCTCGAAGATCACCCACATCAACTACGCGTTCGGCAACGTCAGGAACGGTCAGTGCACCGTCGACGACACCTACGCCGCCTACGACAAGGCCTACACCGCCGACCAGTCCGTCAGCGGCACCGCCGACACCTGGGACCAGCCGCTGCGCGGCAACTTCAACCAGCTGCGCCAGCTGAAGGCGAAGTACCCGCACATCAAGGTGCTGTACTCCTTCGGCGGCTGGACCTACTCCGGCGGCTTCGGCCAGGCCGCGCAGAACGCTACCGCGTTCGCCAAGTCCTGCAAGGCCGTCGTGGAGGACCCGCGCTGGGCCGACGTCTTCGACGGCATCGACATCGACTGGGAGTACCCGAACGCCTGCGGTCTGACCTGCGACACCTCCGGCCCGGCGGCGTTCAGGAACCTGATGTCGGCGCTGCGCACCGAGTTCGGCTCCAACTACCTGGTCACCGCGGCCATCACCGCCGACGGCTCCAACGGCGGCAAGATCGACGCGGCCGACTACGGCGGCGCCGCCCAGTACCTCGACTGGTACAACGTGATGACGTACGACTACTTCGGCGCCTTCGACGCGGACGGCCCGACCGCCCCGCACTCCCCGCTCACCTCGTACCCCGGCATCCCCGCGGCGGGCTTCAACTCAGCCGACGCGATCGCCAAGCTGAAGGCGAAGGGAGTCCCGTCCGCCAAGCTGCTGCTCGGCATCGGCTTCTACGGCCGCGGCTGGACGGGCGTCACCCAGTCCGCCCCCGGCGGCTCGGCCACCGGCGCGGCACCGGGCACCTACGAGCCCGGCATCGAGGACTACAAGGTCCTCAAGAACTCCTGCCCGTCGAACGGCACCATCGCCGGCACGGCCTACGCGCACTGCGGCAGCAACTGGTGGTCGTACGACACCCCGTCGACGATCGCCGGGAAGATGGCCTGGGCCAAGAGCCAGGGTCTGGGCGGCGCGTTCTCCTGGGAGTTCAGCGGCGACACCAGCAACGGTGAGCTGGTGACCGCCATCAGCAACGGGCTGAAGTAGCCCGAGCCACATAAGTCCTAAGCAACGTTGACGCGCTGACCGGGCGGGGCTGCCTCAAGCCACGCGAGGAAACCGGTCAGCGCGTCTTCGCTCATCGCGAGTTCCACACGCGTGCCCCGGTGCAGACAGGTGAGGATCACCGAGTCGGAGAGCAGCGCCAGCTCCTCCTCGCCCTCGGGAGGACGACGGCCGGCCACCTCGATCGCGGAGCGCTCCAGGGTGCGGCGCGGGCGGGGGGCGTAGGAGAAGACGCGGAACCACTCGACACGGTCGCCGTTGTAGCGGGCCACACCGTAGGCCCAGCCCTTGCCCCCGGTGTCGGGCTTCTCGGGGACGTCCCAGCGCAGGCTGCAGTCGAAGGTGCCGCCGGAGCGCTGGATGAGCCTGCGGCGCAGGCCGAAGACGAACAGCCCCAGCACCACCAGGGCGACGACCACTCCGCACACAGTCAGAGCGAGGACCATCGGCACCGACCTCCTCGTCTCCTAGGTAACGGAACGTAAAAACACCCAGATCTGCCTCAGCCGCGGTCAGCGCCGGATTGCTCCGGTGCTGACCGCGGCTGAGGGGCGTCATCGCACGGCGGGCTGGATCAACGCGCCGCCGTCGCCGCACGAAGCCGGACGTCCGCGCGGCGCCTGGCCTCCGCGTCGTCCTCCGCCTTCGCGCGCTCCAGGTCCTGCTCGACACGCTTGACGTCGATCTCGTCGGCCAGTTCGGCGACCTCGGCCAGCAGCGACAGCTTGTTGTCCGCGAACGAGATGAAACCGCCGTGCACCGCGGCGACGACCGTTGCACCATCACTCGTACGGATGGTCACCGGGCCCGATTCCAGCACACCGAGCAGCGGCTGGTGACCGGGCATGACGCCGATGTCGCCGGACGTGGTGCGCGCGACGACCAGGGTGGCCTCGCCGGACCAGACCTGGCGGTCGGCAGCGACCAGCTCGACGTGCAGCTCAGCAGCCAAGGGTGGCTCCTCGGGTCACCACCCGGCGGTTCTGCCGGGTGTTGGTTACAAGTCTAATAGGCGTGACAGAGGGGGCGGGACGACCCCGCCCCCTCACGACACGAGCGACGAGGCCCGGGTCAGGAGACGCCCAGCTCCTTGGCGTTCTTCTTGAGGTCCTCAAGACCACCGCACATGAAGAAGGCCTGCTCGGGGAAGTGGTCGTACTCGCCGTCGCAGATCGCGTTGAACGCGGCGATCGACTCGTCCAGCGGCACGTCCGAGCCGTCCACGCCGGTGAACTGCTTGGCGACGTGGGTGTTCTGGGACAGGAAGCGCTCCACGCGACGGGCACGGTGGACGACGAGCTTGTCCTCCTCGCCGAGCTCGTCGATACCGAGGATCGCGATGATGTCCTGGAGGTCCTTGTACTTCTGCAGGATGTTCTTGACGCGCATCGCGGCGTCGTAGTGTTCCTGCGCGATGTACCGCGGGTCCAGGATGCGGGACGTGGAGTCCAGCGGGTCCACGGCCGGGTAGATGCCCTTCTCGGAGATCGGACGGGAGAGCACCGTAGTCGCGTCGAGGTGGGCGAACGTGGTGGCCGGGGCCGGGTCGGTCAGGTCGTCCGCGGGGACGTAGATCGCCTGCATCGAGGTGATCGAGTGACCACGGGTCGAGGTGATGCGCTCCTGGAGGAGACCCATCTCGTCGGCCAGGTTCGGCTGGTAGCCCACCGCGGAGGGCATACGGCCGAGCAGGGTCGACACCTCGGAACCGGCCTGCGTGAAGCGGAAGATGTTGTCGATGAAGAACAGCACGTCCTGCTTCTGGACGTCACGGAAGTACTCGGCCATGGTCAGGCCGGCCAGCGCGACGCGCAGACGGGTGCCCGGGGGCTCGTCCATCTGACCGAAGACCAGCGCGGTCTTGTCGATGACGCCCGACTCCGACATCTCCTCGATGAGGTCGTTGCCCTCACGGGTGCGCTCACCGACACCGGCGAACACGGAGACACCGTCGTGGTTGTTGGCGACGCGGTAGATCATCTCCTGGATGAGCACCGTCTTGCCGACGCCGGCACCACCGAACAGACCGATCTTTCCACCCTTGACGTACGGGGTGAGAAGGTCGATGACCTTGACGCCGGTCTCGAACATCTCGGTCTTCGACTCGAGCTCGTCGAAGTTCGGCGCCTTGCGGTGGATGGACCAGCGCTCACCGTCGTAGGTCTCGTCGACGTTCAGCACCTCACCGAGGGTGTTGAACACCTTGCCCTTGGTGAAGTCGCCGACCGGGACGGTGATGCCCGTGCCGGTGTCGGTGACCGCGGCCTGGCGGACCAGACCGTCGGTGGGCTGCATGGAGATGGTCCGGACCAGGCCGTCACCCAGGTGCTGGGCGACCTCCAGGGTCAGCGTCTTCTTCTCGCCGGCGTTGGCCGGGTCGGCCACCTCGACGTGAAGGGCGTTGTAGATGTCCGGCATCGCGTCGACGGGGAACTCCACGTCGACGACCGGGCCGATGACCCGCGCGACGCGGCCGGTGGCCACGCCCGACGCAGCGGTCGGCTCAACAGTGGTGGTCATTAGTTGTCACTCCCCGCGGTCGCGTCGGCCAGGGCGCTCGCGCCACCGACGATCTCGCTGATTTCCTGGGTGATTTCGGCCTGGCGGGCCGCGTTGGCAAGACGGGAGAGCGTGTTGATCAGCTCGCCCGCGTTGTCGGTGGCCGACTTCATCGCACGCCGGGTGGCGGCGTGCTTCGAAGCGGCCGACTGGAGCAGCGCGTTGTAGATCCGGCTCTCGACGTACCGCGGCAGCAGGGCGTCCAGAACGTCCTCCGCCGACGGCTCGAAGTCGTACAGCGGGAGGATCTCGCCCTTGGGCCTGGCCTCCGCGGCGACCTCTTCGAGGCTGAGCGGCAACAGCCGCGCGCCCTGCGCGGTCTGCGTCATCATCGAGACGAACTCGGTGAAGACGATGTGGAGCTCGTCCACGCCGCCGTCGGCCGTCTCCTTCTCGATGGCCTCGATCAGCGGCGCCGCGACCTTCTTGGCATCCACGTACGAGGGCTCGTCGGTGAAGCCGCTCCACGACTCCGCGATCCTGCGCTCACGGAAGTTGTAGTGGGCGACACCGCGCCGGCCGACGATGTACGTGTCGACCTGCTTGCCCTCCCGCTCCAGCTGCTCGGTGAGCTGCTCCGCCGCCTTGATGGCGTTGGAGTTGAACGCACCGGCCAGACCCCGGTCGCTGGTCAGCAGCAGCACCGCGGACCGGGTGACCCTCTCGGCCTGGGTGGTCAGCGGGTGCTTGGTGTTCGACCCGGTGCCGACCGCCGTGACCGCGCGGGTCAGTTCCTGCGCGTACGGCGTGGAGGCCGCCACCTTGCGCTGCGCCTTGACGACACGCGAGGCGGCGATCATCTCCATCGCCTTGGTGATCTTCTTGGTCGCGGTGACGGATCGGATGCGACGCTTGTAGACCCGGAGCTGGGCTCCCATGAGTCAGGTCCCTTCCTTACGTCACTTGGCGGCGGACGGAGCGTCCTCGCCGAGCAGCTTGCCGTCCGAGGTCTCGAACTGCTTCTTGAACTCGGCGATGGCGTCGGCGACGGCCGTGAGGGTGTCGTCCGACATCTTGCCGCCCTCCTTGATGGAGGTCATGAGGCCCTGCTCCTTGCGGTGCAGGTACTCCAGGAGCTCCTTCTCGAAGCGGCGGATGTCGGCGACCGGCACCTCGTCCATCTTGCCGGTGGTGCCGGCCCAGACGGAGACGACCTGGTCCTCGGTGGACATCGGCTGGTACTGAGCCTGCTTCAGCAGCTCGACCATCCGCTGACCGCGCTCCAGCTGCGACTTCGACGCGGCGTCCAGGTCGGAACCGAAGGCGGCGAACGCCTCCAGCTCACGGAACTGGGCCAGGTCCACGCGCAGACGGCCGGAGACCTGCTTCATCGCCTTGTGCTGCGCGGAACCACCGACTCGGGAGACGGAGATACCGACGTTCAGCGCGGGGCGCTGACCGGCGTTGAACAGGTCCGACTCCAGGAAGCACTGGCCGTCGGTGATGGAGATGACGTTGGTCGGGATGAACGCCGAGACGTCGTTGGCCTTGGTCTCGACGATCGGCAGACCGGTCATCGAGCCGGCACCCATCTCGTCGGAGAGCTTCGCGCAGCGCTCCAGCAGGCGGGAGTGCAGGTAGAAGACGTCACCCGGGTAGGCCTCACGGCCCGGCGGGCGGCGCAGCAGCAGGGACACGGCACGGTAGGCGTCGGCCTGCTTCGACAGGTCGTCGAAGATGATGAGGACGTGCTTGCCCTCGTACATCCACTGCTGGCCGATGGCCGAACCGGTGTACGGCGCCAGGTACTTGAAGCCGGCCGGGTCGGACGCCGGGGCGGCGACGATGGTCGTGTACTCCAGCGCGCCGTTCTCCTCCAGCGCGCGGCGGACCGACGCGATGGTGGAGCCCTTCTGGCCGATGGCGACGTAGATGCAGCGGACCTGCTTGTTCGGGTCGCCGGTGCGCCAGTTGTCGCGCTGGTTGATGATCGTGTCGACGGCCAGGGCGGTCTTGCCGGTCTGGCGGTCACCGATGATCAGCTGACGCTGACCACGGCCGATCGGGGTCATCGCGTCGACGGCCTTGTAGCCGGTCTCCATCGGCTCGTGCACCGACTTGCGCTGCATGACCGTGGGGGCCTGCAGCTCAAGGGCGCGGCGGCCCGAGGTCTCGATCTCGCCGAGGCCGTCGATCGGGTTGCCGAGGGGGTCGACCACGCGGCCGAGGTAGCCCTCGCCGACCGCGACGGAGAGGACCTCACCGGTGCGGGTGACCGGCTGCCCCTCCTCGATACCGCTGAACTCACCGAGGACGATGGCACCGATCTCGCGCTCCTCGAGGTTGAGGGCGAGGCCGAGGGTGCCGTCCTCGAACTTCAGCAGTTCGTTGGCCATGGCCGAGGGCAGACCCTCGACCTTCGCGATGCCGTCGCCGGCAAGGGTGACCGTACCGACCTCCTCGCGCGAGGCCGCGTCCGGCTTGTACGACTGGACGAAGGTCTCCAGTGCGTCCCGGATCTCCTCCGGCCGGATCGTGAGCTCCGCCATCTGGGTTCCCTGCTCTCCTTGTTGGGCCCGAAGTTTCACTTTGGGGGGATGGGGACTCCCCCCTAAGAGAGGTGAATCCTCTGCACGGCCCAACCGGGCCGTAAGTACGACTTGCGTGTTCAGTTGCGGCTAGCTCGCCAGCCGGCGCTCGGCGTCCGCGATGCGGTCCGCGAGGGAGCCGTTGATGACCTCGTCACCGACCTGCACCCGGATCCCGCCCAGGACCTCGGGGTCCAGGTCGAGGTTGAGGTGCATCTGACGGCCGTAGAGCTTCGCGAGGGCGGCGCCGAGGCGCTGCTTCTGCACGTCGCTCAGCGGCACCGCCGAGGTGACGACGGCCACCATGCGGTCCCGCCGCTCGGCGGCGAGCTTGGACAGGGACTCCAGTCCCGCTTCCAGGCTACGTCCCCGCGGCGCGGTCACAAGGCGCGTCACCAGACGCTCGGTGGCCGGGGCCGCCCGCCCGCCGAGCAGGCTGCGCAGCAGCTCGCTCTTGGCAGCGGTGGTGGCCTTGCGGTCGGTCAGCGCGGCGCGCAGCTCGGTGCTGGAGGCGACGATCCGGCCGAACCGGAACAGTTCGTCCTCCACGCTGTCGAGCGTGCCGCCCTGCTGTGCGGCGGTGAGGTCGGCGGTGCTCGCCAACTCCTCCAGCGCGTCCACCAGGTCACGCGACTGCGACCAGCGGGAGCGCACCATGCCGGACACCAGGTCCGCGGTCTCGCCGCCGATCTGGGCACCCAGCAGGCGCTGGACCAGCTCGGCCTTGTTCTCACCGGCCTGCGCCGGGTCGGTGAGGACCCGGCGCAGGCCGACCTCGCGGTCGAGCAGCGCGGTCACCGCGGCCAGCTCGTCGGCGAGCCGCGCCGTGTCCACGGACGTGGCGTCCGTCAGCGCGTCGAGACGCTCACGTGCGGCTGCCAGGGCCTCGCGGCTCGCTCCGTTCATCGCGACGCCTCGGCCTTCTCCTCGAGGTCGTCGAGGAAGCGGTCGATCACGCGGCTCTGGCGGGCGTGGTCCTCGAGGGACTCACCGACCAGCTTGCCGGCCAGCTCGGTGGCCAGCTTGCCGACGTCCTGACGGAGCGCGGACGAGGCGGCCTTGCGGTCGGCCTCGATCTGGGTGTGACCGGCGGCGACGATCTCCTCGCGCTGCCGCTGGCCTTCCGCGCGCATCTCGGCGATGAGCGCGGCACCCTGCTCCTGAGCCTCCTGGCGCAGCCGCGCGGCCTCGTGCCGGGCCTCGGCGAGCTGGGCCTTGTACTGCTCAAGGACGCTCTGAGCCTCGACCTTCATGGTCTCGGCCTCTTCAATACCGCCTTCGATCGCCGCGCGGCGCTCCTCCAGAACCTTGTTGATGTTCGGAAGCAGCTTCTTCCAGAAGAAGAAGAAGACGACGGCGAAGGCGATGGTGCCGACGAGCAGCTCGGGGCCCGGCGGGATGAGCGGGCTCTGCTCCTCCTCGGCCGCCAGCTGCACCAGGTTGGCGATCACATCAGTGCCTTTCGTCGAATCGTGTCGGGTAAGCGGTGACTACTTACACACCGAACACGAACGGCATAACGATGCCGATCAGGGCGAGCGCCTCACAGAAGGCGAAGCCCAGGATCTGGTTGGCGCGGATCAGGCCGGCAGCCTCGGGCTGACGGGCCAGGGCCTGGGTGCCGTTGCCGAAGATGATGCCGACGCCGATGCCGGGGCCGATGGCGGCGAGGCCGTAGCCGATGGAGCCGAGCGAACCGGAGACAGCGGCGAGGGTCTCAGTGGCAGCCATGCTGAATCTTCCTTCTCTTTCATGGACCGGCGGGGGTTGGCCACCGGACGTTCTGGGGCTTGCGGGCGGTAGGGGCTCAGTGGTGCTCGGCCAGAGCGCCCTGGATGTAGGTGCAGGCCAGCAGTACGAAGACGTACGCCTGGACGGCCTGCACGAAGAGCTCGAAGAGGATCATCGCGATCGTCATGAGGAACGAGACGCCCGCCGCCGGGATCAGCCAGCTGTTCAGCAGGTACCAGGAGGCGACGGTGAACATGACCAGCATCAGGTGGCCGGCGAACATGTTGGCGAACAGTCGCACGGCGTGCGTGAACGGGCGGACCAGCAGGTTCGAGAAGAACTCGATGATCATGACGAGCGGCAGCACCGGGCCGAGCGACTTGTCGTAGCCGGTGACGTTCTTGAAGAAGCCGACGAACCCGTGGCGCTTGAAGGTCAGTCCGACCCAGGTGAAGTAGACGATCGCGGCCAGCACCATCGGGTACGCGATGATCGACGACACCGGGAACTGTGCCAGGGGGATCACGGACCAGATGTTCATGATCCAGATGAAGAAGAACAGCGAGACCATGAGCGGGACGTACTTCTCGCCCTCTCGCTTGCCGAGGGTCTCGTAGACGATGCCGCGGCGCACGAAGTCGTAGCCGGCCTCGCCGATCATCTGGAGCTTGCCCGGAACCACCTTCGCCTTGCCGAAGGCCGCCCAGAAGAAGCCGACGACAAGAACGGTGGTGATGAGCGCGAGCAGCATCACCTTGTTGAACTCGTACCCTCCCACCGTGGCGATCGGCTGGAAGAGGAACGAGTGCAGGCCCGGAGCCGGAAAGCCACACCCGTTGTCGGACATGATCCGACAACTCCAGTCAAAGGCGAGCTGGGTCTGGTCAGCACTCACCACGGGCTCCTTCGGCGTGACGCATGGGTACGGCAACCTCGTTGTGTCGGCGCGGCACAAGGCCGCGGGTCGGCACCGGACAGGTGTTACGGATGTGGGGGCGGCTGGGGGACATCAAGCCTCGCGATCGAGCAGGCGTCAGCTCGGATGCCCGCGCCCGCGATGCCGCAGTTGGCACCGGACGATAGCAGGAGATCTCACTGGCCCTTATCCCGCCCCTACCCCTCACGACGAAGGCCCTGTCTTCTCGGGCTTCTCGCTCTTCACGGCGTCCGGATCGACGTAGAAGATCTTGGCCTTCATGTGCGCACGGGCCTGCGCGGCCATCCACACCACGGTCGCGACGACGAGACCGACGGCGAACGTCTTCGGATTGAAGAGAGAGGTGTCCTTGAAGAGGGCGACGAAGATCAGGAGCAGCAGGAGCTGGGCGACGTAGAGCATCATCCCCATGGCCTGGAACAGCTGGGGGAGCGTTTTCGCCGTCCACTGCAGGACGAACAGACCGATCCCCATGAAGAGGATGGCGAGCAGTGCGCCGACGCCGGCACCGAGCGCCCCCTTGCCGCCGGCGACCACACCACTGACCGCGACCGTGACCACACCGACAGCCGCTGCGGGCACAGCTGTCTGCAGAAGGTTCCGGGCGTCATTGGACGGCATGGCGGCAACTCCGCTTTCACAGGGGGCAGGGTGTCGTCATGGACGAGCGTAGTCCCGGGCTGAGAGAGAACCTCATGCCGGTGGACCGTCGCACCACGGTCCGGCGGCTCTGTCCGGGGGTTCTCGTGAACCGTATCACAAACTATTTGATGAGGTCTTTACCTGGGGGTGTGCGCACTGTCACACATGAGAGTGATGGTGCGCGTCTGTGCAGAATCCGGGGCGAGTTGTCTGGTATTGGGGCGTTCGCTCCCCCACGGCATGGCAATGCATTAGTCAGATTCTTACCTTGTGAAGCGCGAGCGGGAGCCGACCGCCGTCGCTCCGTTGACACCCGAGACCCCCACGGCCACCGGAGTGCGCTCCCGTTCCTCCTCCTCGGCCGGAGCCTCGGCGGGGACGCCGGTCACGGGCTGCGGCCCGACCCGGCGCCTGCGGTAGCGCGGCGGCACGAAGTGTTCGGCCCACAACGGGGCGCGCGGGGTGAAGCGGGGCAGCAGCAGGAGGATCAGGCCGATGGCGCTGAGCAGGACCACGCCCAGCACGATCCACATGGACGCCGAGTTCACGGAGTAGCCGAGGGCGCCGAAGGCGATCAGCGCCGACCAGAAGTACATGATGAGCACGGCCCGGCTGTGCGAGTGACCGATCTCCAGCAGCCGGTGGTGCAGGTGCCCCCGGTCCGCGGCGAACGGCGACTGGCCCCGCCAGGTGCGGCGCACGATCGCGAGGATCAGGTCCGCCGCCGGGATGGCGATGATGGTCAGCGGCATCAGCAGCGGGATGTAGACGGGCACCATCTGGTGCACGGCGTTGCGCTCCGAGCCGGTGAACAGGTTCATCAGGTCCGGGTCGACCTGCCCCGTGACCGAGATCGCACCCGCCGCCAGCACCAGGCCGATGAGCATCGAGCCGGAGTCGCCCATGAAGATGCGGGCCGGGTGCATGTTGTGCGGCAGGAAGCCCAGGCACATACCCATCAGCACCGCGGCGAAGAGGGTGGCGGGGGCGGCGGCCTCGATGCCGTACGAGTACCAGATCCGGTAGGTGTACATGAAGAACGCGCAGGCCGCGATGCACACCATGCCCGCGGCCAGCCCGTCCAGACCGTCGACGAAGTTGACCGCGTTGATCGTGATGACGACCAGCGCCACCGTCAGCAGCGTGCCCTGCCACTGGGTCAGCGCGACCGTGCCGACGCCCGGCACCGGCAGCCACAGGATCGTCAGACCCTGCATCACCATGACGCCCGCGGCGATCATCTGGCCGCCCAGCTTGATCAGGGCGTCGATCTCGAACTTGTCGTCCAGGACACCGATGAGCCAGATCAGCGCCGCCCCGGAGAGCAGGGCGCGTGGCTCGTTGGACTTCTCGAAGACCTCGCTGAGGTTGGTGAGGTGGTCGGCGACCAGCAGGCCCGCGCACAGGCCGAAGAACATCGCGATCCCGCCGAGCCGTGGAGTGGGCTCCCGGTGCACGTCACGTGCCCGGATCTCCGGCATCGCCCCGGCCACGATCGCGAACTTCCGCACCGGCCCTGTCAGCAGGTACGTCACCGCGGCCGTGATGCAGAGCGTCAGCAGGTATTCACGCACGGGCTTCCCCACAGGTCTCGCTGGCCATCTCAGCCCCACACCCTAGCGAGGGACGCATATCAGTGGGGACTTCCGGGTAGCGACGATGGTTGCATGCGTGGCTGTGTACGGATGTCCGGCTGCTCCGTCTCACCGCGGATAGGGCGGAAATCCCCCGGCGAGATCCCGCACTTCTTCACGCACCTGCCGGCTGTCGGCCTGGTCCCGCACCACCTCCGCCAGCAGCTTGGCGATGCGAGCCATCTCACCCTCCCCCATCCCCTGCGTGGTGACGGCGGCGGTGCCCAGCCGCAGGCCACGGGCGTCGTGCGGCAGGGCGCAGCAGTCGAGGACCATCCCGGCGGCGGCGAGCCTGCCGCGGGCGGCGCGGCCGTCGACGCCGAGCGGGGCCGGATCCGCGGTGATCAGGTGGGTGTCCGTGCCGCCGGTGGTGACGGCGAGCCCCTCGGCGGCGAGCGCGGCGGCCAGGAACCGGGCGTTGGCGACCACCTGATGGGCGTACGCCTGGAAGGCCGGTGTTGCCGCCTCGCCGAAGGCCACGGCCTTGGCGGCGATGGTGTGCATCTGGGCGCCGCCCTGGGTGAAGGGGAAGACCGCCCGGTCGACGCGTTCGGCGAGATCGGCGCCGCACAGGAGCATGCCGCCGCGCGGACCGCGCAGCACCTTGTGTGTGGTGGCGCACACGACGTCGGCGTAGGGCACCGGGCTCGGCGCCGCTCCTCCGGCGACGAGCCCGATGGGATGGGCCGCGTCGGCGATGAGGTAGGCGCCCACCTCGTCGGCCACCTCGCGGAAGTAGGCGTAGTCCATGTGCCGTGGGTAGGAGATCGAGCCGCACACGATCGCCTTGGGGCGGTGGGCGCGGGCCAGGGTGCGCACCTGGTCGTAGGCGATCAGGCCGGTCTCCTCGTCGACGCCGTAGCCGACGAAGTCGAACCAGCGGCCGGAGAAGTTGGCGGGCGAGCCGTGCGTGAGGTGGCCGCCGTACGGCAGGCCCAGGGCGAGGACCGTGTCACCGGGGCGCAGCAGGGCGGCGTAGGCGGCCAGGACGGCCGAACTGCCCGAGTGCGACTGGACGTTGGCGTGCTCGGCGCCGAACAGGGCCTGGGCGCGCCGGACGGCGAGCCCCTCGGCGACGTCGACGATCTCGCAGCCCCCGTGGTGGCGGGCGCCGGGATACCCTTCCGCGTACTTGTTGGCCAGGGGCGAGCCGAGGGCGGCCAGCACGGCCGGCGAGGCGAAGTTCTCGGCGGCGGTCAGCTGGAGCGTGGTGGACTGCCGGTCCAGTTCCCCGAGCAGGATCTCGGCGAGGGCGGGATCCTGCCGGCGCAGCAGATCGGCCCCTGGGGCATGGGTGACCGGCATGGTGGACTCCGGGCGTCGACGATGACGTAGGTCCAATGTAGGCCGGGGCGGTCGCAGGCGCCCGCTGTCGTACGGCGCGGTGGCGGCGGGGACTCAGGTCCGGGCCGCCACCCCCGTCAGCGCCGTCACCACGGGGTCCAGCGCCTGGTGTATCTCGTCGCCGACCGACCGGAAGAACGTCAGCGGCGCCCCGTACGGGTCGTACACCTCGTCGGCCTCGGCGGTGGGCGCCAGCAGCCAGCCGCGCAGCGCGGCGGCGGCCCGCACCAGCGCGCGGGCCCGGGCGACCACCCCGTCCTCCAGCGGCGGCAGCGTCGCCGGGTCGATGGCCTTCACCAGCCGGGTGAACTCCTTCAGCGTGAAGGTGCGCAGCCCCGCCGAGTGCCCCATCGAGATCACCTGGGCGCGGTGGTCACGGGTGGCGGTGAGTACCAGGTCGGCGCGGATCACATGCTCGTCCAGCAGCTCCCGGCCCACGAAGCCGGAGGCGTCCGCGCCGAAGTCGGCCAGCACCGTCTCGGCGTTGGCCTCCATGGGCGCCCCCTCGTGGCCCCAGGTGCCGGCGCTCTCCACGATCAGCCCGCCGCCGAGAACCCCGAGCCGCTCCGACACGAAATGCCGGGTCAGCCGCTCGGTGATGGGCGAGCGGCACACGTTTCCGGTGCTGACGTGGAGGATGCGGAAGCTGTCGCGCGGCAGCCCGACGAAGGTCGTCGTGATCTCCGCCGCGCTTTCCCGGTTGCCTATGCCACGCATGGGGGTGCCCCCTGCTCGAGCGGAGCCGAGAGCTTGGAGTCAGGGGCTGTCAATTGGCCACCTCAAGGTCGGGTACGACCTTGCGCAGCTCGTCCGGCGAGAGGGCGCCCTCCCGCAGCAGGACGGGCACCGGGCCGGTGACGTCGACGATGGAGGACGGCACGTTGCCGGGGGTCGGGCCGCCGTCGAGGTAGACGGAGACGGAGTCGCCGAGCATCTGCTGGGCGGCGTCGCAGTCCTCCGGCGCCGGGTGGCCGGTGAGGTTCGCCGACGACACGGCCATCGGGCCGACCTCGGTGAGCAGCTCGATGGCGACGGGGTGCAGGGGCATGCGCACGGCGACCGTGCCCCGGGTGTCGCCGAGGTCCCACTGGAGCGACGGCTGGTGCTTGGCGACGAGCGTCAGCGCGCCCGGCCAGAACGCGTCGACCAGCTCCCAGGCCAGCTCGGAGAAGTCGGTGACCAGGCCGTGCAGGGTGTTCGGGGAGCCGATGAGGACGGGGGTGGGCATGTTCCGGCCCCGGCCCTTGGCCGCCAGCAGGTCGGAGACGGCCTCGGAGGAGAACGCGTCGGCACCGATGCCGTACACGGTGTCGGTGGGGAGGACCACCAGCTCGCCACGGCGGACCGCGGACGCGGCCTCACGCAGACCGGTCACGCGGTCGGTGGCGTCGTTGGTGTCGTATCGCCGTGCCATTTCAGCGGTCCTCCTCGTGCCCGTACTGCGGGGGTGAAGTCTGGTGGGTGCTCACGGCAGCGCCTTACGGGCGGTGGCGAAGCGCGGGCGGTTGTTCAGGTCGGGGTGGTCGGCGGCGTCGGCCCAGCCCCGCTCCTCGGTGAAGATCCACGGCACCTGGCCGCCCTGGGTGTCGGCGTGCTCGATGACGACGACGCCGCCGGGGCGCAGCAGCCGGTGCGCGGTGCGCTCCAGGCCGCGGATGAGGTCGAGGCCGTCCTCGCCGGAGAACAGCGCCAGCTCGGGGTCGTAGTCCCGGGCCTCGGGAGCGACGTACTCCCACTCCGTGAGCGGGATGTACGGCGGGTTGGAGATGACGAGGTCGACCTGGCCGTCGAGGTCGGGGAAGGCGGTCAGGGCGTTCCCCTGCCGCAGGTCCACCCGCGACCCCTCGACGTTCTTACGGGTCCAGCGCAGCGCGTCCTCGGACAGCTCCACGGCGTGCACACGGGAGCGCGGCACCTCCTGGGCGAGCGCCAGCGCGATGGCGCCGGAGCCGGTGCACAGGTCGACGATCAGCGGCTCGACCACGTCCATGGCGCGCACGGCGTCTATGGCCCAGCCGACCACGGACTCGGTCTCCGGGCGCGGCACGAACACGCCCGGCCCGACCTGGAGTTCCAGGTACCGGAAGAAGGCCCGGCCGGTGATGTGCTGGAGCGGTTCGCGCTGCTCGCGGCGCGCGATGACCTCCCAGTAGCGGGCGTCGAAGTCGGAGTCCTTCACGGAGTGCAACTCGCCCCGCTTCACGCCGTGCACGAACGCGGCGAGCTCCTCCGCGTCGGTGCGCGGCGAGGGCACGCCGGCGTCGGCCAGCCGCTGGGTGGCCTGGGCCACCTCCGCGAGCAGCAGACTGCGGGGGCCTGGGGGTCGCCCCCCAAAAGATGGCTGCACGCTGGTCCTCCGTCGTACTCGTAAGTGCCTTACGCGGCTGCGAGCTTGGCGGCCGAGTCCGCGTCGACGCAGGCCTGGATCACCGCGTCGAGCTCGCCGTCAAGGACCTGGTCCAGGTTGTACGCCTTGAAGCCGACGCGGTGGTCCGAGATGCGGTTCTCCGGGAAGTTGTACGTACGGATCTTCTCGGAGCGGTCGACCGTGCGGACCTGGCTGCGGCGGGCGTCGGCGGCCTCCTTCTCCGCCTCCTCCTGCGCCGCTGCGAGCAGCCTGGAGCGCAGGATACGCAGTGCCTGCTCCTTGTTCTGCAGCTGGCTCTTCTCGTTCTGGCAGGAGGCGACGACTCCGGTCGGAATGTGCGTGATGCGCACGGCGGAGTCGGTGGTGTTCACCGACTGCCCGCCCGGACCGGAGGACCGGTAGACGTCGATGCGCAGATCGCCCGGGTTGATCTCGACGTCGATCTCCTCGGCCTCCGGCGTGACGAGCACGCCGGCGGCGGAGGTGTGGATGCGCCCCTGGGACTCGGTGGCGGGCACGCGCTGCACGCGGTGCACACCGCCCTCGTACTTCAGCCGTGCCCACACGCCCTGCCCCGGCTCGGTGGCACCCTGGCCGCCCTTGGTCTTCACGGCGACCTGGACGTCCTTGTAGCCGCCCAGCTCGGACTCGGTGGCGTCGATGATCTCGGTCTTCCAGCCGACCCGCTCGGCGTAGCGCAGATACATGCGCAGCAGGTCGCCGGCGAACAGCGCGGACTCGTCGCCGCCTGCGCCCGCCTTGATCTCCAGGATGACGTCCTTGTCGTCGCTGGGGTCGCGCGGGACCAGCAGCAGCCGGAGCTTCTCGGTGAGGTCCTCGCGCTGCTGCTCCAGCACCTTGACCTCGGCGGCGAACTCGGGGTCGTCGGCGCCCAGTTCGCGGGCCGTCTCGAGGTCGTCACCCGACTGCTTCCAGGAGCGGTACGTGGCGACGATCGGGGTGAGTTCGGCGTAGCGCTTGTTCAGCTTGCGCGCGCCTGCCTGGTCGGAGTGGACCGACGGGTCGGCGAGCTGCTTCTCCAGGTCGGCGTGCTCGGCGACGAGCTCCTCGACGGCCTCGAACATCTTGGCTCCTGTGAATACGTACGGGGTGAAGTGGGCGGGCGACCAAAAACGCCGGTCCCGGCGCGCCCGTGGAGGGGCGCGGCCGTGGACCGGCGAAAGGAGGCTCGCTACTTCTTGGAGCCGGAGGCCTTGCCGAAGCGGGCCTCGAAGCGGGCCACACGGCCACCGGTGTCGAGGATCTTCTGCTTGCCCGTGTAGAACGGGTGGCACTCGGAGCAGACCTCGGCCCGGATGGTGCCGGACTCGATGGTGCTGCGGGTGGTGAACGACGCGCCGCAGGTGCAGCTGACCTGCGTCTCGACGTACTCGGGGTGGATGTCGCGCTTCAAGGTGTCTCCTATGGTTCGGGAGGGCGCCGGGTCGCAGCCGCGGGATGCGGGAGCGTGAACCGGAGCCGACGTACCAGTCTGCCAGGACTGGGGCCATCCCCCAAAACCGGGGGTTGGTGTGTTCTATTCCGTGCGCGTGAGGGGTGGGTGCGCGGCTCGGGCCGGCGATCGATCGCCGCCTGCGGCTGCTCGTTGCGTTGTGGCTGATCGCGCAGTCACCGCGCCCCTCACGGGGCGCTGACCACGCCCTTCGCCTCGCCCGTCGCCGTTCCCTCGGTGGCCGACTCCGGGATCGGCCTGTCGTTCTTCAGGGCCGTCCAGACCTGCCGGGCCCTGGTCTCGTCGAGGAGGACACGGTTGGGGTCGGCGGGGTCGTACTGGACCGGCATCGTGACCATGTCCATCTTCGAGGCGCTGATGCCCTTGAGGCCGCTCGCGAAGGACATCAGGGCGTCGACCGAGCCCAGGGCGGAGTCGGTCGTGACCGTGTTGGTGGCCGTGTCGGCGAGGTCGTACAGCTTCTTGGGGCTGGTGAGCAGGCCGATGTCCTCGACCTGCTCGACCAGTGCCTTGACGAAGGCCTGCTGGAGCTGGATGCGGCCGAGGTCGGAGCCGTCGCCCACGCCGTGCCGGGTGCGGACCAGGCCGAGGGCCTGCTCGCCGGTGAGCCGGTGGGTGCCCGCCTCGAGGTCGAGGTGGCTCTCGGGGTCCTCGATGTCCTTCGTCGTGGTCACCTCGACGCCGCCCAGCTCGTCGATGAGCTGCTGGAAGCCGGCGAAGTCGGCCTCCAGGTAGTGGTCCATGCGGATGCCGGTGAGGGACTCGACGGTCTTCACCGCGCAGGAGGCGCCGCCGGTGCTGTACGCGGAGTTGAACATCACCTGGGAGGCCGCTTCGTGCGTGCCGCCGTCGGCGTCCGTGCAGGCGGGGCGGTCGATGAGGGTGTCGCGCGGGATGGAGACCACGCTGGCCGTCTTCCGGCCCTCGTGGACGTGCACGATCATCGCGGTGTCCGAGCGGGCGCTGCCGTCGTCGGCGCCGCCGCCGAGCTCGTCGTTGGCGCCCGCGCGGGTGTCGGAGCCGAGCACCAGGATGTTCTCGGAGCCGTTGTCGACCTTGCCGGGCCGGTCGGTGCCCAGGACCTGGTCGATGTCGACGCTCCTGAGGTTTCCGTTGAGCGTGAAGTAGACGTAGCCGAAGCCGGTGCCGCCGAGGACGACGACGCCCGCCGTCGTCCACGCCGCGATCAGCAGCCCTCTACGGCCCTTCGCCCCGGGCTTGCGGCGTGGGCCCCTGGACCGTCGGCGCGGGCCGTGTGTGCCGGGCTCACCCGGTATACCGGGCTCCGGCGTGCTGTCGGCAGGCATGTGCTCCTCAGCTCTCGTCGGATGGCGGGTACCCCCTGAGATCAGGAATGCGATCAGGAATGGTCATGCGCTGCACCACACCATCGTCACTCCGTCCGGTCGGACGGCGAAACTCGGGGCACGGTCGCACATGAAGCTGTGAAGGGCCGCATCCGTCATGGAGGTGACGGATGCGGCCCTTCAGCAGGCCGGTCACAGCGGGCCGGTCACAGCGGGCCGGACTCGGCCTGCTGTGACCGGGCAGGGTCAGTCGCCGTTGCCGGGGGTCGGCGTCGTCTTCTGGATCTGCATCAGGAACTCGACGTTCGACTTCGTCTGCTTCATCTTGTCGAGGAGCAGCTCGATCGCCTGCTGCTGGTCCAGCGCGTGCAGCACCCGGCGCAGCTTCCAGACGATGCCCAGCTCCTCGGAGCCGAGCAGGATCTCCTCCTTGCGGGTGCCGGACGCGTCGACGTCCACCGCCGGGAAGATGCGCTTGTCGGCGAGCTTCCGGTCGAGCTTGAGCTCCATGTTGCCGGTGCCCTTGAACTCCTCGAAGATCACCTCGTCCATGCGGGACCCGGTGTCCACCAGGGCGGTGGCGAGGATCGTCAGCGAGCCGCCGTCCTCGATGTTGCGGGCCGCACCGAAGAAGCGCTTCGGCGGGTACAGGGCGGTCGAGTCGACACCACCGGACAGGATGCGGCCGGAGGCCGGGGCGGCCAGGTTGTACGCACGGCCCAGACGCGTGATCGAGTCGAGCAGCACGACGACGTCGTGGCCCAGCTCCACCAGGCGCTTGGCACGCTCGATGGCCAGCTCGGCGACCGTGGTGTGGTCCTCGGCCGGACGGTCGAAGGTCGAGGAGATGACCTCGCCCTTCACCGACCGCTGCATGTCGGTGACCTCTTCCGGACGCTCGTCGACCAGGACGACCATCAGGTGGCACTCGGGGTTGTTGTGCGTGATCGCGTTGGCGATCGCCTGCATGATCATGGTCTTGCCGGTCTTCGGCGGGGCCACGATCAGACCACGCTGGCCCTTACCGATCGGCGAGACCAGGTCGATGATCCGGGTGGTGAGGACGCCGGGGTCCGTCTCCAGACGGAGCCGGTCCTGCGGGTAGAGCGGGGTGAGCTTGTTGAACTCCGGGCGGCCACGGCCGTGTTCGGGTGCCATGCCGTTGACGGAGTCCAGGCGCACGAGGGCGTTGAACTTCTCGCGCCGCTCGCCTTCCTTGGGCTGACGGACCGCACCGGTGATGTGATCGCCCTTGCGCAGGCCGTTCTTGCGGACCTGGGCGAGGGAGACGTACACGTCGTTCGGGCCCGGCAGGTAGCCGGAGGTGCGGATGAAGGCGTAGTTGTCGAGGATGTCCAGAATGCCCGCGACCGGAATCAGGACGTCGTCCTCGGCGATCTGCGGCTCGCTGCTGCCCATCTCGTCACGGCCCCGGCGGCCACGCCGGTCCCGGTAGCGGCCGCGGCGGCCACGCCGGCCACCGTCGAAGTCGTCCTCGTTCTGGCCCTGTCCGCCGCCCTGCTGCTGACGCTGCTGGCCCTGGCCCTGGCCCTGCTGCTGCTCGTCGCCCTTGCCGCGGCGGTCGCGGTCACGATCGCGGTCGCGGTCTCGGCCGCGCTCACGGCGGTCGCGGCGACGGCCCTCGCCGCCGTCACCGGCGTCGCCCTTGGCCTCGCCCTGCGGCTGCTGCGCGGGCGTCTCGGCCTTCGGCTCGCTCTTGGCCTCGGCGGCGACCGTCTCGGGGCTGCCGGCATCGGCGGTGGCCCGGCGACGGCGGCGCTCCGCGGGAGCGTCATCTCCCCCACTCTCGGCTTCGCTCGAGCGGGGGGTGCCCCCAGCCGGCTGGCCGGGAATCTCGATCTGCTGCTGGGCCGCGGCCTTCTCGGCGGGCGCCTCGGCCGGCCCCGCGGCCTTCTCGGCGGGTGCGTCCTCGCCGGTGCGCGCCTTGGAGGTGGCGCGGCGCTTCGGCTTGGTCTCGGTGGCGGCCTCGGCGTTCTTCGCCGGGGCTCCCCCTCCCGCCTGCGCCTCCTTGATGACCTCGATCAGCTGGCTCTTGCGCATCCGCGCGGTGCCCCTGATGCCGAGGCCGGATGCGACCTGCTGCAGCTCGGCCAGCACCATGCCCTCGAGGCCGGTACCGCGGCGCCGCCGGGAGCCGGCACCGGTGGCAGGCGCGGAGGCGTCCGTGGCGGGCGCGGCAGCGGTCTCCTCGACACGTGCGCCCATCAGATCGGTGGTGTCGCTCACGAAGGGTCCTTCCCTGGAGCGGACGTCGGCCTGTCTGGCTCGGCGACCGGTTGTGCTGTCCGGCTTCGGTTCTTGCTGACCGAACCGTGCCGGGGCGGTGGTCCGCCAAAGCGGCGGAGGAAATATCTGGTGATGGCGCTTCCTTGAGCCGTGGCACCCAGTGTCACGTGGCGTGGTCGCACCGGTTCCGGAGCGTGCCCGTCGGACCGCTCAGTGTCGACGTACGACGTACTGCCCGCGTACGAGGTACGAAACACAGTGCGGCTTGGGGAGCTCCCGGAAGAATGTCTGTCCCGAACTGGGACACGAGGCACCTCGCCATGGTGGGGTCGGGTGCAGACTTGAGGTTAACACTACCGGATCCAACAAACATTCCCCCTCTCGAAATCCGGCAATCGCGTGCTTTTACTCGACGCTCGCCACGTCGGCGCCGCTCGTCGCGAGCGGCAGCACGCTCGCTCCGGGTACGTCCAGGGCCAGCCGGTTCGCCGCCCAGCCCGGGCCGGCCAGCTGTTCCACCTTGTCGGCCGTGCCCTCGTCGGCCAGGGCGAGGACGGTGGGTCCGGCGCCGGAGATGACCGCGGGGATGCCGTCCGCCCGCAGCCGCTCCACCAGGGCCGCGCTCTCGGGCATGGCCGGGGCGCGGTACTCCTGGTGCAGCCGGTCCTCGGTGGCGGGCAGCAGCAGCTCCGGGCGCCTGGTCAGGGCCTCGACGAGCAGCGCGGCACGGCCCGCGTTGGTGGCGGCGTCGACATGCGGCACGGTGCGCGGGAGCAGTCCGCGCGCGGTCTCCGTCAGAACCGGCTTCCCTGGCACGAAAACCACCGGAACGACGGAATCGGCGGGGTCCATCCTGATCGCGCGCGCGGCGCCGGCCTCCATCCAGGAGAGCGTGAAACCGCCGAGCAGGCAGGCCGCGACGTTGTCCGGGTGGCCCTCGATCTCGGTGGCCAGTTCCAGCAGGGCCCTGTCGTCCAGCCGGGCCTCACCGCCTATGGTCACGGCCCGGGCGGCGACGATTCCGGCGCAGATGGCGGCGGAGGAGGAGCCCAGTCCACGGCCGTGCGGAATGCGGTTCGCGCAGACGATTTCCAGGCCACGCGGCTGCCCGCCCAGGGAATCGAAGGCGATGCGGAGAGAGCGTACGAGAAGGTGGCTTTCGTCACGTGGCAGCGTCCCGCTGCCCTCACCGGCGATGTCGACGTGCAGCCCGGAGTCGGCCACCCGGACGACGACGTCGTCGTAGAGCCCCAGCGCGAGGCCGAGGGCGTCGAAGCCCGGGCCGAGGTTGGCGCTGGTGGCGGGGACGCGCACCCGTACGGCGGCGGCGCGGAACGCTGGACCGGCCATCGCTCGATGACTCTCCTTGAGCTGCGTGATCGGTGACTGTCGAAGACATTCGAGGACGTACGACGGACCCTTCGGGCCGTTGCCGGATGCCTCCGGTCGCTCCGGGGATCACGGCGACGGCGCTGCGCCCTGCCTATGCGAGGCATATGCGGGGGGCGGGTTCGGTACAGCCTATCGAAGGAAGGTTCTGTGGCGACATAGGGCGCACAGGAGGCGCACGATGCGTGTCGTATGCCCCCTGTGCACCCCTGCCGGGCCATGGCCCGGGTCAAGCGGTACGTCAGACCAGTCCGAGGCGCTCGGCGGCGGTCGCCGCGTCCACCGGAACGGTGACCGGCTGCGGTGCGCCGGCGACGGCCCAGTCGGGGTCCTTGAGGCCGTTTCCGGTGACCGTGCACACGATGCGCTGCCCGGGGTCGACCTTGCCGAGTTCGGCGGCCTTCAGCAGGCCGGCCACAGACGCGGCGGAGGCGGGCTCGACGAAGACACCCTCCTGCGCGGCCAAAAGGCGGTAGGCGCGCAGGATTTCACGGTCCGTCACCTCGTCGATGAGGCCGCCGGAGGCGTCGCGCGCGTCGAGGGCGTGCTGCCACGAGGCGGGGTTGCCGATCCGGATCGCGGTGGCGATGGTCGACGGGTCCTTGACCACCTCGCCGCGCACGATGGGCGCGGAGCCGGAGGCCTGGAAGCCCCACATCCGGGGCGTCCGGGTGGCGACGCCGTCGGCGGCGTACTCCCTGTACCCCTTCCAGTACGCCGTGATGTTGCCCGCGTTGCCCACCGGCAGGACGTGGATGTCGGGGGCGTCGCCGAGCATGTCGACGACCTCGAACGCGGCGGTCTTCTGGCCCTCGATGCGTACCGGGTTGACCGAATTGACCAGCGCGACCGGGTAGTTGTCGCTGAGCGCGCGGGCGAGCGTGAGGCAGTCGTCGAAGTTGCCGTCGACCTGGAGGATCTTCGCGCCGTGCACCAGGGCCTGGCCCATCTTGCCGAGCGCGATCTTGCCCTGCGGCACGAGCACCGCCGAGACCATCCCCGCGCGCACCCCGTACGCGGCGGCGGAGGCAGAGGTGTTGCCCGTGGAGGCACAGATGACGGCCTTGGCGCCCTCCTCCTTGGCCTTGCTGATCGCCATCGTCATGCCGCGGTCCTTGAAGGACCCGGTCGGGTTGGCGCCTTCCACCTTGAGGTGGACCTCGCAGCCCGTGCGCTCGGAGAGCACCTGCGCGGGCACGAGGGGCGTGCCACCCTCGCGGAGCGTCACGACCGGCGTGGTGTCGGAGACGGGCAGCCGGTCCCGGTACTCCTCGATGATTCCGCGCCACTGGTGGGTCATTGCTGGTTACTCTCCTTCAACCCGCATGATGCTGGCGACACCCCGCACGGTGTCGAGCTTGCGCAGCGCCTCGACGGTCCCGGTGAGGGAGGCGTCGGAGGCACGGTGCGTGACGACGACGAGGGAGGCCTCGCCGTCCTTGCCCTGCTGCCGAACCGTATCGATGGACACCCCGTGCTCCGCGAACACGGTGGCCACCTGGGCGAGAACACCCGGTTTGTCGGCGACGTCGAGGCTGATGTGGTACCGCGTGACGACCTCGCCCATGGGTGAGACGGGCAGCGCGGCGTACGCGGACTCGCCGGGCCCCGTGGCGTTGCTCAGCCGGTTGCGGCAGACGGCGACCAGGTCGCCGAGGACGGCGGACGCGGTCGGGGAACCGCCGGCACCGGGGCCGTAGAACATCAGCTGCCCGGCGGCGTCGGACTCCACGAACACGGCGTTGTACGCGCCGCGCACGGAGGCCAGCGGGTGGGTCAGGGGGATCATCGCCGGATGCACGCGCGCGGTGACGGATCCGCCGTCCGCGGCCCGCTCGCAGATGGCGAGCAGCTTGATGGTGCACCCCATCTCCTTGGCGGAGGCGAAGTCGGCCGCCGTCACCTCGGTCATGCCCTCGCGGTAGACGTCGTCGAGGCGCACGCGCGTGTGGAAGGCGATACCGGCGAGGATCGCGGCCTTGGCGGCGGCGTCGAAGCCCTCCACGTCGGCGGTGGGGTCGGCCTCGGCGTACCCCAGGGCGGTGGCCTCGTCGAGGGCCTCCTGGTAGCCGGCGCCGGTCGAGTCCATGGCGTCGAGGATGAAGTTGGTGGTGCCGTTGACGATTCCGAGCACCCGGTTGACCTTGTCGCCGGCGAGGGACTCGCGCAGCGGGCGGATCAGCGGGATGGCACCGGCGACGGCGGCCTCGTAGTAGAGGTCCCTGCCGTGCTCCTCTGCGGCGGCGTGCAGGGCGGCGCCGTCCTGGGCGAGGAGGGCCTTGTTGGCGGAGACGACGGAGGCGCCGTGCGCGAAGGCCGTGGTGATGAGAGTCCGCGCGGGCTCGATCCCGCCGATGACCTCCACCACGACGTCGATGTCGCCGCGTTTGACGAGGGCGGTGGCGTCGGTGGTGACGAGGGCCGCGTCGATGCCCTCGCGCACCTTGTCGGGCCGGCGGACCGCGACGCCCGCGAGCTCCACGGGGGCGCCGATGCGGGCGGTGAGGTCGTCGGCGTGCGTCGTCATGATGCGAGCCACCTCTGAGCCGACCACTCCACAGCCCAGCAGCGCCACCTTCAGCGGACGCGTACGCATCATCCGACCTCGTTTCCTCTTACCGTCTACGGTGGGACCAGTCTCACTCACCGGACGGTGGTTTCTGCCCTTCGTCCGGATCGTGAGACGTTTATTTCATTTTTCCGGAGGCCGAAGAAGGAGATCTTCCGCTTCCACGGACTCCACGGACTCCACGGGCCTCGCCGCAGCCCCGGCACCCGGGCACCCGGGCTCCGGGGCTCCGGGGCTCCGGGGCTCCGGGGCTCCGGGGCTCCGGGGCTCCGGGGCGACCGTCCGGGCTCCGAGGCGGACCTCCGGCGCACGGGACGCTTCATCCGACATCGAGACGCAGGAGGTCCTCCTCCGTCTCGCGGCGGACGATGACGCGCGCCTCGCCGTCCCGCACGGCGACGACCGGCGGGCGGGTCACGTGGTTGTAGTTGCTGGCCATGGACCGGCAGTAGGCACCCGTGGCCGGTACGGCGATCAGGTCGCCCGGCGCCAGGTCGGCCGGCAGGAACGCGTCCTTCACCACGATGTCGCCGCTCTCGCAGTGCTTGCCGACGACACGGGCGAGCATCGGCCCGGCGTCGGAGGCGCGGGAGACCAGCGCCACGCTGTACTCGGCGTCGTACAGCGCGGTACGGATGTTGTCCGACATCCCGCCGTCGACCGAGACATACGTCCGCAGCCCGTCGAGCGGCTTGACGGTGCCGACCTCGTAGAGCGTGAAGGCGGTGGGCCCGACGATGGCCCGCCCCGGTTCGACGGAGATGCGCGGCGTCCGCAGCCTGGCGGACTCGCACTCACGGGTCACGATCTCGGTGAGGGCCTTGGCGATCTCGTGCGGCTCGCGCGGGTCGTCGTCGCTGGTGTAGGCGATGCCGAGCCCACCGCCGAGATCGATCTCCGGCAGCTCGACGCCGTGCTCGTCACGGATGGCCTTCAGCAGCCCGACGACGCGGTGCGCGGCGACCTCGAACCCGGACATGTCGAAGATCTGCGACCCGATGTGGCTGTGAATGCCGATGAGTTCCAGCCCGTCGAGCTGCAGGGCACGGCGGACGGCTTCGGCGGCCTGCCCGCCCGCGAGCGGGATCCCGAACTTCTGGTCCTCGTGCGCGGTGGCGATGAACTCGTGCGTGTGCGCCTCGACGCCGACGGTGACACGAATCTGCACCCGCTGCCGCCTGCCCAGCTCCTGGGCGATGTGGGCGACGCGCACGATCTCCTGGAACGAGTCGAGCACGATCCGCCCCACGCCGGCCTCCACGGCCCGCCTGATCTCGTCCGTCGACTTGTTGTTGCCGTGGAAGGCGATGCGGTCGGCGGGCATCCCGGCGGACAGCGCGGTGGCGAGCTCGCCCCCGGAACACACGTCCAGGTTCAGCCCTTCCTCGTGCAGCCACCGCACGACGGCGCGCGACAGGAACGCCTTCCCGGCGTAGAAGACGTCGGCGTCCTGCCCGAACGCGGTGCGCCAGGCGCGGGCGCGGGCCCGGAAGTCGGCCTCGTCGAGGAAGTAGGCGGGGGTGCCGAACTCCTCGGCCAGCCGCGTCACGGGCACACCGCCCACGGCCACCACACCGTCGGCGTCGCGGGTGACGGTCTGCGCCCACACCTTGCCGTCGAGGGCGTTGAGATCGGCGGGCGGGGCGCTGTAGTGCCCTTCGGTGAGGACGTCGGCGTGACGGGGCCCGGCGGGATGTGCGGAACGGCTCATTCTCTTTCGGCTCTCTCAGAGGTGTTCGGGTGCGTCGACGCCGAGCAAGGACAGGCCACCGGCCAGCACCGTCCCGGCGGCTTCGGCGAGCGCGAGCCGGGCCCGGTGGGCGGCCGAGGGTTTCTCCGCACCACGCGGCAGAACGCTGTGGAGCAGGGGCAGCACGGCATCGGCAACGCTGACGAGGTGCCGGGCGAGCCGGTCGGGGGCGTGCTGGGTGGCGGCGGCGGCGAGGATGCGGGGGTGGTCGGCGAGAAGGGTGACGAGGGTGGGGAGGGTGGGGAGGGTGGGGAAAGCACCGGCACCGCCGAGGTGGCCGGGCTCGGCGCTGAAACCCAGGTCGGCGGCGTTGCGGACGAGGGCGCGGGTGCGGGCATGGGCGTAACGCACACGGAACAGGGGATTGCTCTCGCGCTGCACCAGATGGCCGGGATTGATACGGGGCCGGTCGTGGGCGGCGGGATGCAGCAGCGCCCAGCGGGCGGCGTCCCGGCCGAGGGGGGCGGGGTCGGCGGGCGATGCGGTGGGCCGGATGACGACGGGGGCGCTCTCACCCGGGGGCGTGTCAGTGCCGTACGTGTCGACGTGGACGGCGTTGCCGGCACGGCGGCCGGGGGACGCGTCCGTGCCGCAGGCATCCGTGCCGCAGGCGTCGACGTGGACGCCGAGCACGGCCTCCCACTCCGGCTCGGGCCGGGCACCGCAGCTGGTACGGACAAGGGCGCCCTGCGTACGAAGGATGCGGGCGGAGGCGTCCAGTACGACGAGGGCGCGCACCTCCTGGGGAGCGTGCAGGCGCACGACCTGCCCGGCAAGGGCGTCACTGTGCCCGTACCGGTCACCGCCGCGCAAAATCCGCTGGACGACGTCGACGGCAGCGGCACCTTCGAGGGCGATGTTCAGGAAGCCCGGCCCGGTGATCTCGACTCCGCGGATTCCCTCCGTACCCGAGATGTACGTCCGCAGCACTTCGGCGACCCGCAACGGCGGCTGCCCGGCCGAGCGCGCGAGCTGAAGGGCGATGTTGGTCGCGTAGTCGCCCCATCCCCCCGGACCGGGCGGCGTCACCACGGCTCGCGTAGGCACAACCGCTGTCAGCTCCCCCTGATCGACGGCACGACGCACCGCGTGCAGCACGGTGCGGGAGAGCTCGACGGGGGTCACGGGACAAGCGTAGGGGAGGAGGGGGGTGGGTATGCGAGCCGGTTTGGGCGCTGTTCCGGGATGTGGACGAGGCCAGACGCACGGCATGGGGGGACGGGACCCGGGTCACGACGGAGGGACGTCACCTCGGGTGAGCGTCAGCGTGGGTGAGCGTCACCGTGGGCGAACGTGGGCGAGGTGAGTCGACGTGGGGCGAACGGGCACCGTGGCGAATCGGCACCGGGATGGCACCCGAGCGACTCGGTACCGGGATCGCACAGGGGCGAATCGGCACCGGGATGAGCCACCCACCACTCACCCGCCCGGCCGCCCGGCCTCGGCGGCCCCGAGCCACTCCCCCAAGCCGGCGTCACCCTCGTCAGAACGCCGCTCCGCCCCTCGCTCGACCAACTGCCGCACCAGCTCGACCAGTTCCGCAGGCTCGAACGGCTTGGCAAGGAAGGCGTCGACGCCGAGATCAAGACCGCTGTCGACCTCATATTGCGTACATGCGCTGACGATGGCGATGGGCAGATGCCGGGTCAGGGGATCCGCGCGCAGCCCGGCGGCGGTCCGCAGCCCGTCCAGCCGCGGCATCACGACGTCGAGCGTGACGACGTCGGGCCGCACCTGATGAACGACATCCAGACACTCGGCACCGTCGGCCGCGGTCACGACCTCGAAGCCCTCCAGCTCGAGGTTGACCCTGATCAGCTGCCGGATGACCTTGTTGTCGTCGACAACAAGCACCCGGCCCGACGCGCCTGGCACAACTTCGAGAGTAGGTCGGCACCGGCCACCGCGTCCGGGTTTTCCCCACTTCCGCCCCGTCCGGGCGACCCACACCCCCACTGACCACGGCACGACCACGAGGAATCCCGTTCATGAACACCCCGACGGAGCTGGTAGTGTTCTACCCGTCGCCGCGAGAAACATCACCGCGACAGACACGCCCCCGTAGCTCAGGGGATAGAGCAACGGCCTCCGGAGCCGTGTGCGCAGGTTCGAATCCTGCCGGGGGCACTTCGCATGAAGTGCCCAAGACCCCGCCATCAGCAAGAACGCTGAGGACGGGGTCTTCGCGTATGTGCAGGCGGATGCCGCCGGAAGCAGCCGTTTGTCAGTGATCACGTTGTAATAGCGTGTTGATCCTGGAGGGCCGAGCGGCAGGTCAGAGGCCGTTTCGCAGGCCCTTGAGAGTAGTCCCGTGGACCGTCCGTGGACAGGCCCGGTCAGGCGATCCCGGCAGTGCCTCCACATGTCGCACCCCTGCATGCCGCGGCCACCTTTCGCCACTCACACGCTCAGTCGTCGCCTCGCGCGACGCAGCCCTTGATCCCCAACTCACCGAAAATCCCGGTGAGTTCAAAACACCCGTCGAGGTACGCTAATCTCAGATGTGTCAGATCAACCAACCTGAGGGGAATCCTTGTGGGCGTGGTCATCCGCATCAACATCCCTGGCGCCACCGTCACAACCAGGACGGTCGGCGATGACACGCACATCGACGTCACCCTGAACGAAGGGACCAGCGGCACCGCAACCCAGACAACCCCGGGAGGGCTGGCGCCCATGATCGAGGCTGGGGAGCTGAAGGTTGGGGAGGTTCTCTACTGGTCACGCCCTCGCCTGGGCGTCCGGCACGAGGCAACGGTGCTACCGAACGGCTGGCTCTCGTTCGAGGGCAGACCCTACCGAACCCCTTCTGGCGCAGCGGTGGCCGCGGCCGGCTCGCAGGCTGACGGCTGGACCGCATGGAGGCGCGAGCGCGACGACGTGATCATCGGATCCCTTCGCAAGGCGCATTAGGTCCACCCGCCCCGCAAAGGGATGAACGCGAAGGAGAGGCAACGCAAGTTGACCTCGGCACGCCCCTCACGCAAACACGCCCGGCCCAGCCAAAGCTAAGGCAGCGGACACTGGCGTATCACATATCGGCAACAAGAACTCTAAATGGCCACATGGGCCGCCTAGTTGGCCAGTAGAACTACCCAGCAAGGAGCGAGGTCGACTATGGCCTCAAATTAGTTAGTTAACCTAAATAAACTCTTCTTGGTCTTGGCTTTGGAAGGAAAAAATTTGATGCGCAAAATTTGGCTTCGAATCATTAGCGAGGCGTTGAAAAGTGGTGACGGGACACTTCGCCTCGTGTTCTTGATGGCCGCAGGTGTCGCATGCGGTGCCGCACTCGTAGGCGTGTTGATTGCGGCAAGGCTTGCAGGGCTCTTCTAGGCGGGTTGCGCCCCGCCATCTCGCCAGGTAGCAACATTCTTCTTTCGAGACCTACGCCTGCGGCGGTCTTCCGCCTCGCCACTACGGGTCTCTGACCAGATGAAGCCCCGGACTACTGCAGTCCGGGGCTTCCGTCAGCCCTTCATGCTCGGGTATCAGTCCGCAGGGCCGTCCCCCTCCCCTAGCCCTTGCATGATCCGGTCGTTCATCTCCTGCTCCTGGCCGTCGATGCACTTGGCGTAGATCTTCAGGAGGACGTCCACCGAGTGGCCGGCGCGAGCGGCGACCTCCGGAGCAGGCACCCCCGAGTTGAGCCACTGGGAGACGCCCGCGTGCCGGAGGTCGTACGGCCGGAAGGCCAGGACCGACGACACCTGATCGGGGACGAGCGCCAGTTGCCGAGCCTGCTTCCACGCGCGGGAGTAAGACGAGGCAGCGATCACGTTGCCCCGCTCGCTGGAGAACAGCCGCCCGTCCTCCGCCGAGCCGAACTCGTCCAGGTGGTCGAGGAGCAGCCGCACGAGCGGGGGCGGAATCGGCACGATGCGTACCTCTCCCTGGGCCCGCTGCTTCAGTCCTCGCCGATCGTGCGCCTCGCCGGAGTCGGTCCACGCCTTACCGGCCGTCGGGCGGGTCTCCGCCAGTTCGATGCGGCCCCAGCCCTGTGCCGGGAGCGTGCAGTCGGCGCGGCGGAGGCCGAGTGCCTCGCCCGGCCGCATGGCCGCGTAGTACAGGCACCCGAAGAAGGCCCGCAGTCGCCGGCCGCTCGCCCGCTCGTAGCCGCCCACGTAGGTGAGTGCGGTGAGCAGCTCTCGGGCCTGACGCGGGTTGACCACCACCCGGCGGTCGACTTCCTGCACCGCCCGCTTGCCTCGCTTGCGCCGGACGCGGCTCAGCGGGTTGGAGGTGAGGTGTTCCAGCTCCACCGCGAATTCCAGTGCGTTGAAGACGACGGCCCGCCGACGCCGGTAGGTCTGGGTGGCCGCAGGCTTGCCGTCCAGCCTCCGGCTCAGCCCGTCGATCAGCTCGTGCACACGGCTGATCTCCTGCAGCTCCCCCACCGGAAGCGAAGCCTTTTCGATCCACCGGACGGCAGAGGCGATCTCCTCCGGACGCTCCCGCTCCCTGCGCGGCACGGGCAGGACGTACGAGCGCAGCGCCCGACGCAGCACCTCTGGAGCGGGCCGCCCCCGTCCCGGTTTGACCAGGACAGGAACGACCGTCGCCAAGGCGTCCGTCATGCTGTCCCGCTGTTTGGCCGACGCCTCAGCCCAGCGGGCATCGACGTACTTGGTCGCCAGGTCGAGGAAGGACAGCGCCGCCTTACCGCCACGCAGGGAGTCAGGCAGTCCGGTCACCGTGTCGAACGGCTCGCCCTTGTCGAGCGCCCGCACGAGCTGCGCGCGGAAGCGGTCGGCCAGTGCCTTGGTCTTGTGCGACTCGCTGAAGGGTTGTCCGTCGACCACCCAGCGCACGAGGTAGGTCGGTTTCTTGGTGGTCTTGTTGACCGAGAGCTTCCACACGGAAGCCTTGTAGGACTTCACGACGCCGCCCCCTCCGCCCGTTCCTCCAACCAGTCGTCGAGCACGTCACGCCGGACCCGGAGCTCACCGTTCGGCAACCGGATGCAGGTCGGCGCGAGGCGCAGTTCCCGCCAGCGGTAGAAGGTGCGCCGGGAGATGCCGCCCAGTTCGTCGAGGACCTGCCGCACGGTGAGCAGTTCGGCAGCCTTCGTACGGGTGTCACGCGCCATGGGAAGCACCGCCCTCCCGCACCGAGGCAGCGAGGAGCGCCGCTTCCGGCGAGTAGCCGCGCCCCGCGTAGCGCCACCGGCCGACCGTGACCGTCGGGTGGCCGGCCAGGCCGAGGGAGGCCCGTTGCTGGTCCGCCCGGTGATCGGTACGCGCCTGCCGGAGGGCGGTCAACGTGGTCGAGTAACGGCGGGACTTGGTGGAGAAGTGACCGCCGTATCCGAGCATGTGGGCCCAGCGGCGCAGGCCGAGCGGCGCGAACTCCGGTAAGCCGCCGAGCCACCAGCACGTGGCGATCATGCGGAGCACGTGCGCCCGCACCGGCAGCATGACCATGTCCCGCGCCTGATGGATACGGCCGTCCACCGCGCCGGCGGACTCCGCTCCCTTGGTGGCGTACTTGGCGATGTAACCCGCAACGGAGGCCGGGGAAGCAGGCCGCTCCCCCACGTCCCGCCGGTACGAGGTGACCGGACGTACGTCGACTTGGGCGCCGAAGCGCAGTGCCCGCGGACCGATGACGCCCGCGCCAGGGGCGTTCAGGCCCACGCGTCCGGCCACGGCCCGTACGGAGTCGACCAGGAGCGGGACGGTTGCCCAGCAGGGCGGATGCGAGTCGGGTCCGTCCGGCCCGTCGAGGCGGATCACGGCGTGGAAGTGGACCAGGCCCCGGCGTTGGTACTCGGCGACTTTCGCGTACGAGAGTCGGGCGGCCTCCCCGAACTCGGTACGGGACAGACCGGCTCGGCGTGCGGCCTCCCGTCGCAGCTCTAGTCCGAAGCGGTGCCAGAGACGACCGGCGAACGCGTGCCAGAGGACGGCTCCTGCGTAGTCGTAGCAGCGCGGGCAGAGGGGTTCGCCGAGGCGAGGATCGTCCGCCGAATGCCGCTTCCGGCAGCCGGCCGGAGTTCCGTGCGGGCAGCGGTCCCCTGCCCGACGGGGCCGACAGGGTGGCACGCGTCCGTCACGTTCACGGCGGGTGTGGACTGGACCGAACCCGGGGGCGGTGAGCGTGGCGAACACCCGCGGGTGGCCGCTCACCGCCTCCGGGACGTTCTTGCCGCCGACGAGGCCGGCACGGACGAGTTGGTACGTGTCCGCCCGGTACACGGCCGAGCAGGCCGGGCAGACCGTCGCCCGCCGGTTGCCGCACGCGGTGAGCAGGCGACCACCGTAGACGTCCGAGCCGTAGGAGAGCAGGGCGGCGCCGGTCGCCGTGTCGTAGACGGTGGCCGCGCCGACCAGGTGAATCGGGTTGGTACAGCCGCCGAGGCGGACGATGTTCCGGCGCCAGGCCGCGAACTCCGGCTCCGACGCCCTGGCGACGAGAGCGACGACCCTCTGTGGAAGGGCGGTAGTCATCAGCGACCACCCCCGTCGCCGAACGCCTGCCCCATCACGGCCGAGATCCCTTCCGGCCGAGTCTTGGCGCTGAAGCGGAGTGTCGGGTCGGTGAGCCAGACGGCGGCCGCATGTGCGGGACACAGCCACTGCTCGGTTCCGTCGAGTTCGACGAGGACGATCTGTTCCCGTCCGGCACAGGTCGAGACCTGCGCGTCGTGCTGCCTGAGGTCGCAGTCGAGCGACGGGGATTTGCGCGAATGATGCGCGGTGGACAAAGTGTGGGTGCTCCTTTCACTGCTCATGTGGCGGATGGAGTGGGTTCCTGACGGGGTCGGGTTTGGCGACTTCGCGCCCCGTCGGGAGCCCTTCGTACGGGCGATCACTGCCGTTCCTCGGGAGGGATCCCGACGACGCCGTACGAGATCGGGCCGAAGTCGCGGCGTGCGTCGAAGTAGCCCCGGCCGATGTCCTCCGCCGGCACGCCGAGCGGAGCGGCGACGGACTCCACACCGTCGCGGCGAGCGGTCGGGTCGGAGGCGTCGACCAGGACGACGACGGACGCGTGACGCGGTACGACGACGGCGGGATTGGCGGTCAGGAAGTCGACCAGCTCCCGCAGACCGGCCAGGAAGGCGGCGCGGTCACCGGAGCGGATGACGTAGTCGGTCACAGGAAGTCCCCTTGTCGGGTCGGTGGTGAGGCGTTTCAGAACCGGAGCTGGCCGAGGAAGCCGTTCACGCCGTCGAGGAGCGCTTGAACGAACGGCGCGGCCACGGTCCTGGCGAGCAGGAAGCCGAAGGCTCCGCAGAGCAGCGCGTCGGCCCACCTGAGGTACCGGATGCGCAGGAGGAACCAGATCAGCAGGCCGAGCAGCAGCACGGCCGACATGGACACCAGCACGGCAGTCCCCTCTCACAGCGCTTCGACGTGGAGCTCGGGCAGAACGGGAGTCAGGTGCGCGTACTCCACGGCGACGGCTTCCGCCTCCGCTTCCGTGATCAGGTGGGACCGGGCGCGTTCCCAGCCGTCGCCAGAGGCGAGGACTGCCGTACCGGCCTGTTCCGGGGCGATGGCCTGCGCCGCCTTGAGCGCGTCGGGGTTGAGGTCGCCGAGCGCCATCTCTGCCGTACCGGGGTCGGCCACGCGGTGACACACCCGGCCGCCGAGCTGTGCCCGCAGAGCCGTGACACCGGGTCCGAGGTCGGAGCCGACGCGCTGTCCGGCCACGACGAGGAAGACACCGAGTGCCGCCCCGAGTTGGGCCAGTCGGATCAGCGCCGTGCCGGCTGCATGCGCTTCGTCCTTCTCGCTCCGGCTCGCCACGAGGAAGAGTTCCGCGATCTCGTCGACGATGACGACGACTGGGACCGGGCGTTCCTTGTCGGGCAGGCCCCAGATGTTCCGGACTCGGGCCGCCCGGCAGAGGGTCATCCGGTCGAGGGTCAGGTCGACGAGAGCGGCCAGCAGCCGGACGGCTTGCTCTCGGTTCGTCGCCAGGGCGGACAACCGCGGCTCGTAGAGGGACAGTTCCATGCCGCCCTTGCAGTCGATCCCGACCAGTGCGACGGGTTGTGGGGCGAGGCCCGCCACGAGGGCGTTGATCAGGGTCGATTTGCCGGAGCGGGTGGCGCCGACTATCAGCCAGTGAGGCACGCGCCGCAGGTCGACCACCCACGCGGCCCCGGTCTCCAGGGCGCCCACGGTCACGCGGAGCAGATGGCCGGGCCCCCGCTGCTTCGGCACCCGAGGATCGGCCAGCGGGTCGGCCGCCGAGGCGACGATGCGCACGATCCCCGGCTTCCAGGAGGTCACCCGCACCGCGTGCACCTGCCAGTTCTCCGCCATGGCGGGCGCAGCCTTGACGAAGTGCTCCGGCACCTGCCCCGGCAACAACCGCACGAGGAGCGCGAAACCGCCGGAGGTCGGGCGTATGAGCCCCCTCCGGGGCTCCCGCGGCTGCGGCGGAGGCGCCCCCTTGCCGACGAGCCCGGACACCACGGTCAGCGCCGGCCGACGACTCACGGCGAGCCCGCAGCCGGCCATCAAGGGCCGCCAGGTCTGCACGACCCGGAAGGCCACGGCCGGGAAGCCGCATAACAGCCACCAGGCGACGGGGTAGCGGCGGCGCAGGGCCGGGCCTGCCAGAAGCAGACCCGACACCAGCACTGCGGCCACCACCAGAACCCAGCTCGGCCAGGTCTCACCGGCCGAAGTGGCGGAGGCCAGTTTCATCACTGCCCGGCCCCCTTGCCCGCCGGGGTGGCGGGAGCGCTCAGGGGCCGAATCTCCGCCGCGCGGAACGCGATCCCGTGCCGCCCCTCGTTCTCCCACGGCGTGGCGACCAGGTCCCGCACGGCCACCGGCATGCCGAGCTGCACACCGGCCGGCTCGCCGGCCACGCTCACGTTCACGACGTCGGCCGACGCACCCGCCATCAGGCAGAGGCCGACCTGGTACACGGTCTTGCCCGTGTCGCGGTCAATACGAAGCTGACCGGTCTCACGGTTGGCGACCCGCGGAGCCGGGGGCACGGCACAGATGATCCCCGTGTACTTCGCGGTGTCGATCGGAAGGGTTGCCACTTTTCGGATCTCCTCATCTCAGGCGCCCGAAGGCCGTTCCTCCGGGTTGCTAGACCACCCGTAGTACGGGTGACGGGAACAAGGTTGGCCACCCGTAGTACGGGTTGTCAACCGCCTTCGCGTGGGAGAAGCTAGGTTCCGTCCGCGGGCGGCTACTTTCCACCCACGGACGGAAGAAGCAGTGACCACGGCCGTGGAGGGCCCGTATGCCGCCGAAGAACACGCAGCCGAAGTACCGGCAGATCGCCGACTACCTGCGCGAAGGCATCCTGGACGGCACCTTCCCCGCTGGCCAACCACTGCCTTCCGAGGAGGCGTTGGCGAAGCAGTTCGGCGTGACGCGCCCCACGGTCCGCCAAGGCCTGAGCGAACTCCGGGCATCAGGTCTCGTCGAAGCCATCATGGGCCGCGGCACCTTCGCCCGCTCCCCCCACAGTCGCCCCAGCCACACGCGCCCGCGCGGCGTACGCCGGACCACGGACGGCCGCTACATCGAGGCCGACGGCATCCGCTGGACGGACGCCGAGCCGCCGGTAGCCACCCGCACCGACGCCCCACTTGCCCTGGCGGACCTACTCCGCATCCCGCCGGGCGAGCCGATGTTCACGTACGCCGCGCTGCAAACCGCGGACCACGGCCACCTCCGTCAACTCCACCGGACGTACGTCCCGTTCTCGGTGCTCATCGACACCAAGTACGAGGAGGAGGCCCCACCGCCGGCGCCGGAGCTCTACACGGCGCTCGCCGGCCTGGGCCACGAACTCCACTTCACGGAGTACATCCGCACCCGCATGCCCCTACCCGACCAGGCTCAGGCACTACGGCTCGCCGACGGGGTTCCGATGCTCCACGTCATCCGCGTGACCCTCACCGAGTCGGACAGGCCCCTCGCTCTGGAGGAGTTCCACCTTCCGGGCGACGAGTTGGAGCTGTCGTTCCGGCTGTAGCACGGCCGAGTTGGCTCAGACTTTCTCTACGTCATCAAGGCCCGCGCACGGCGCGGGTGCGCGCCGCCTCTGCGGCGCGCTGCGTGCATGCGGGCTGAGGTAGAGAAACCCTCTGTGGCTGGGGCGGTCGGCTCCACGGCTTTAGGCAGCCACTTTGGGGCGAGCCTCTAAGATCATGGCCCCAACGTCGTGCTTTACCGGGCAGGTCCACAGACTGCCCGACGCGCCGGAAGCTTACGGGGCCATGATCACTCGCCCCAAAGCAGCTCCAGCCCAAAGCCGCTCCGCCGACCTAGGGGCCTCAACGACGGTCTATACCTCACTCAAATGAAAAAAGTCACCCGCAGGACGGACTCCTCATCTAGCATCGACACCAGTCAATGTAGCGACGGAGGCGAACTTGCCCGAGAATGAACTTCTCATTTTCCCTGACCACGTCACGGAATCCTCTTCGGAGTTTCATAAACAGCACCTCTCCGACATGATGCTAATCAGTGTCAGTGATCTTCTCGCTCGGCATCACGAGCGCTTCTTCGCCGAGTCGCATGAAAAGTTGACTCAAAATGGAATCGATCACAACATCCTTTTCAGGCACTTATCTAAGGCGCTTGTCTACAGGGAGCACATTGACGAGACGCAGGCAGCTCGCTTCGAAGTGGCAATCACGAGGACGGTGGACAACTTCCTCTGCTACGTCGCAGACGTGTTGACCCAGGCCATGATCACCTGCCCCCAAATCCTTAAGTCGCAGGAGCAGGTGGCTATGGCGGACATTTTAGAGCACTCCTCCATTGAGGAGTTCACTCACTGGGCGGCAGAGCAGCATGTCGCGCGGCTTTCATTCAAGGGGCTCCCAGCAATTGCCGAATACATCGAGAAGCGCCTGGGATTGTCCATTTACACCAACCGAGACGACTGGGATGCGGTTAAGCGCGCCGTCGCAGTTCGCAACCTGATCGTCCATCGCAGGTCGCGAATTGATGACCGTTTTATTCGAAGCATGGCAGGCGTAGAGGCGTCGTTCAATAAAGGCGAGCGATACACGCCGCCCCCTTCCATGATTCCCGAGGTGATGAAATGCACTAAGCGCATAGTTGGCGACTTCGACCTGCGAATAGCCAAGAAGTTCAAGATCCCATTGCTGGACACAAATGAACTTCCCTGGTACGTGGCGCCTACTGGGCCCGAAGTCCTTAAACAGGTCCCGTTGAGACAGGGAGAGTCCTCCGTGACAGGGCCTGAGACGTCGACCACTGGCACATGACCGGCCCGGAGGGGTCATCCCTGCTCGGGGTGCCGATCGCGAGCGAGCTCAATCCTGGGACGTCTCCGGGCCGTCCGAGGTCCCCTGAGGCCGACCGAAGACGGCCGACAGTGACAGACGAGCCGCAGCCGCCAGCCGCGAAACCCCAGGTCAGATCCCACCAACCATATGGATTTCCCCCAGGGGTGGCGGTCAGGCAAGATCGGATGTCTGCTACCTGCGCCCTTGATCGCAAGCTACGCCGGTCCCTCACATGGTCGCTCCAGTGCCGAGCGCGTTGCTAGAGCAGAGCAAGCGCTGTACCTTAGAGCCATTGCTCCCCGCCCTCCTTCGGGATTGGCGGGGCTTTTTTATCTCGGGGGAGGTTGTAGTGGAGGAGTCTCCTACGCCGGCGCCGAGGGGCCCGCTGCCTGCCCCACCGCTTGAGCGCGTCGCAGTCTTCATCGACTACCAAAACGTCCATCTTTCGGCACGCGAAGCCTTCCTGCCTTGGGGATCGCCCACGAAAGAGGGACACATCGACCCGTGCGCGTTCGCACGAGCACTGGTCGCCATGCGGAAGAGGCCATCACGCCTCTTGAGTGTCCGCGTCTATAGAGGCCGCCCTGACCCGCGCAACGAACCTGATGCCGCCGCGGCGAACGACCGCCAGGCAGCTGTCTGGCAGCGTGGGGGTGCGATCGTCTGCCGCAGACCACTGCGCTATCCCCATGACTGGCCTGATCTTCCTGCGCGCGAAAAGGGCATCGACGTGCAGTTGGCCTGCGATGTGATCACAGAGGCAATGACGCATCAAGTCGACGCCGTGATCATCGCAAGCCGCGACACAGACCTCACGCCGGCTCTTGAGATCGTGCGCTCCCGACGTCTTGCCCACGTGGAAACTGCAAGCTGGGAAGGCGCTTCCAGGATCCGCTTTTCCGGAGAACACGCGCCTTGGTGTCACCGAATGGACGAGGCCGCCTACGAGTCCGTCCGCGACCACAGGGACTACTCGAAGAGCTGACTCGTAGGTAGCCCAGAAGTGGTGAGTGTCTAACTGCGTGACAACGCCGACGAACAACGGCGGACGAGCACGAACGTCTACGGATCGTCAGTGCAGGTGAGCGCCACACCAGCCCAAGGCTAGGCGCCTGCCCGAGTTGCTTCGGGACGAAGGGGTCCCCGAGCCAGCGGCACCATCCATACGCCTTGGTGTTTAGTGCACGACCGCCAACTTCCACAACCCGTGGTGCTCCGCGACTTCGTCCCCTAACGTTCATTCATGCTCGCGAGTTAGGGCGGGCACTTCACGTATGGGGGAGAGTGCGTGATTAGAGATCTGATCTTCGTCGAGACGGCGCGTGCGCAGTTCGATGCGTTGACCAAGCGACACCAGGTCGATGTCAGCGAGGCGTTACTGAAGATCATTCAGGAGGAAAACCGCAGCGGAGTGTGGCGGCACGCAAACAATCGGCGTCTGACGGTCACTTATTCCGTGCACCCAAGCGGCGCGATCGTGGTGAGGGAAATCAGCACGGCCCCCGTCCGCCCAGCCAGACGCGGGCAGCCCTATGCGGGCATGGAGATGCGACACGAGGGTGGCGGACGCTGGATCCACATGAATCCTCACGAGGAGTAATCCTCGAACAGCAACCCTTCAGCCAAGGCTTCGGGGCGACGAAGTCCGTGCCAGACCCGTGCCAGATCGTGCAGGGAACCGCGGGGAACACCGGGGAACCAGTCGACCGCCCACCAAGGTGCCGACGGCGCTCCGACACAGGTCAGTGCGGTAGTCGCCCCCAGAAGACCCAAGCTTCCCAAGCTCATATCGCTGCCCGGCTAGACGCGGGCGGCGACCTCGATGTCAGACGCGCGCTGTTCGGTCCGGTCTCATGGCTGAGAGACCGACGACGAACTGGCGTAGGGGCATAGCTCGGGAAGCCGCGGAGCTTGCCGCCGGCACCCTGGATCCCGACTGTGCATGCATGGTCGACCTGTTCCCGGATGAGCTTCTGTCCGCAACCGATGCCGTCCTGGACGCCTTCGAGGCCGAGCTGCCCACTCTCACCGAAGGTGACGACGAGCAGGTCTTCGCCGCAGTCGAGCGCGTTGTCCTAGCCCTAAACGCGGTGAATGAAGCCAACGACGAGCGCGCCTTCGAGACCGATGAGCGCGAGCAGCTCTGCCTCTACATCGACGAGGCCCTCACTGAGCAAGGCGTCGACGTCACAGCCGTGACCGCCAGCCGCGGGCTCGGCCGGCACGAGCTCACGGACCAGTGGCGGGACTGGTGACACTCCACCATGGTGAGAGGTCAGGTCGCTGAGGCCCGTCTCAGTTTCCGTCTCATTCGTCGGCGTCCGGGGGCGTTCAGGAGCGTTCGACAGTGGGCGCGGCAGAGACCGCCGACCACCCATGAACCCAGGTGAACGCCCCCGAACAACGCCCACAACCCCACCACCACAGTTGGAAAGAGTGCGCCTACCAATTCAAGCCATGCCACCTGTTTCGAGCCCAGCCGCTCACGCGCCTGCCTAGGATGCCGAGCGTGAAGGGTCTGGAGATCATGCGACGAATCAAAGGCTTCAGCACGCCGCTCGGCGGCGTGGACTGGGATTTGCCGCTTCCCCAGCGAGCCGTCGCCGAGAAGGTCGTCGTCTACCTGGAAGACCGCAGAGTCCTGACGAGGTCGCGTGCTGTTATGCACGCAGTCGAGGAGCCAGACCACTGCGTCGCATCGGTGCTGCATATCAGGGAGACCTTAACCCAGATCTTGATGGAGCCTGACACTGGAGACGACCTCGCGGAGAACCTCAAGGCGATGCGAGCCGCTTGCCGGCGGTTCCTGGATGCCGTAGGCCCCAATCACTCGGGACACGTTCGGGGACGCTTCCAGAACGCCACGTTCGGTGCGGCGCTTGGCGAGCTACGCGCGGTTTTCGGTATTCAGCTTGGTGTCATCGCTGCCCGCTACAAGTTTGAGCTTTCAGAGGAGCTGGCGGGCATCCTTCCCGCCTCTGACACCGATGACGAGTAGGAGCGACGTCGCGAGGCGCACCACTGCCGCACCAGAAACGACGGGGAACCGCGGGGAACTGCGGTGGAACAGACCCAGCCTGCATAGCCCCGCCTCAGCCCTTCGCCCGGGTCAGCGCCCAAACCAGCCTCCAGTGATCGCAGCTTCCCAAGCTGATGACACCGCTGGTCTGCCGCTTCGTCCGGGCTGCGGCGCTGGGGCGCCGGTCCCGGCCGAGCGGCAGACCAGCCATGTTCGCCGGGACAGCAAATGGCCCCGTCCGACAACGCTGAGAGAACGATGTCGTACGGGGCCAGACCAGTCGACCGCAGGAGCACGCTCGAACCGCCGCCGACCAGCGTTCGAGGAGCGGTTCAGACGGTGGATGTCTCGGTCGTCGTGCCGTGCAGCTCTGCTTGGAGTCCTGCCGCAAGGAGCTTCGCCAGCATTTCGGCCGCGCCAGGGCGCACGGTGCCCAGCTGCACCAATCCGTCGCCGAGGACATTCACGTCGGCCATCACGCCGGGGAAATCGGAGTCCAACCCGAGCAGCACGAGTTGGTCGGCCAAGGTGCCGGCGCTTCGGCGCGCACGGTTCCAGCCTCGGACGTAGGGCACGCCTGGCACCAGGTCCTCCGCCCGTTTGGCCACCACTCCTCGCCGGTCCGTCATGACGTCAGGCCCTTCCCTTGTGTTCTTCGGCTGTGGTTGACGCGTGACCGTCGCCGTCACGGTCGCCGCCGTATCCGCTTGCCAGTGCCAGGCGTAGGAGCTCGGCGAGTCGCTCGGCCGTGTCGGGTGAGACACGTCCCAGCTCGACGAGGCCGTGTCCGAAGGCGTTCAAGTCCGCACGCAGATAGGGGAAGTCCTTCTCCAGGCCCGCGCGCACGAGGACGTCCCGCAATGCGGTGGTGGCGTTTCGAGCCGCGTACCAGCCGTCGCTGTCGAGAGGTGACCACGCGGCAGCGTCGCGCCCGACGGTCGGCTCATCCGGCATCGGTGGTCGTCTCCTCGGGGAGCGCAGCAACCGCCACGTAAGGATTCGGGTACTGCTCGTCGAAGCGGTCGATCCTCGCCAAGAGTTCCGCGGAGGCGACCAGCGCAGTCGCGAGAGCCACCGGCCGCAACGGGTTGGCCTCCGGCCGGCGCGTCGGTGCCCGGAGCCACTGGTAGCGCTCCTCGGACAGCGGAATGGGGCCGGGCACGACGACGGCAGAACCATCGCTGAGGTATCGGTACGGAGGCGGAGACGAGGTTTCACGGTCGAGGTAGTACGTGAAGGTTTCCCGGCTCTGCGACCCCAGGAAGAACCCGACTCGCTGCGCCTTGCGGTCGATGGCCGAAGGCCCCATCGGCATCCCGCTGCGCTGGAGGCGGTCGAACATCTCCATCCCGAGGCGCTGTTCCACGCTCACCACGTCGAAGAAGCGGCCGGTCGGCAGGAGGCACGGCCTCCGCGGGTCATCCGCCCAAACCTGTCGGCACTCGGTCGGGTCGTCCGCTGCCGCAGACAGCCACTCCATGCCCCGCCTGGTCATCCTCTGCACGTCATCTCACCCTTGGTCGGACTGCGGTGCGGCCTTGGTGCCGCCGTGGGTCCACACTCCCGGCCCGGCACCTGGCCAGGGCAGATGACGAGGGGTGACGGGGGATGACGCGTCCACGCCCGTCGCGTCATCCCCCGTCACCTGTTCCTTGCGAGCGATCTCCGATTACTACGTGCAAGAAGCAATCACCAGCGCGTACATTCGGTCGGGCAGACCGAGTGTTCGCGCCGGCGTACGCACAGGGAATGAAGGGCTACGTCCTTATGAAGCCGACCAGTGCCCGCTTACGGGAAGCCCGCACCGGCCGGGGCTGGAGTCAGCCGCGGTTAGTCAGGGAGTTACGCCAAGCGGCAGCCCAGCGCGGGCATCAACTTCCTTCGGACGCCAGTGTGAAGCGTCGTATCGCGAGTTGGGAGAACGGGCACAGCGCGCCCGACGACTTCTACGGACCGCTTCTCTGCGATGCCTTCGCGACAGGCCCGGCAGAACTCGGCCTGGACTACGGAGAGGCGAAAGATGCTTCGGTACTCGACGCCTCATACCCCGCCAGCCCTGATGACGCCATTCAGACGGTCGGCCAGTTGTGGCGCGCGGACCTCAACCGCTACGACCCGCTACTCACCGCGGAACCGTCCGAGCCGGCATGGAACGAAGCGTCCCTCCGGTGGCTCGTTGCTCCCGAGCCGAGCATTCCCCGGCCGCGTGCTGAGGGGGTGCGCGTCGGTCTCGGCGACGTGGCAGCGATCAAGACCACCGCGGACATGTTCGCCCAGCTCGACGATCAGTTCGGCGGTGACCACGCACGCCACTCGGTCATCCAATACCTCAACAACGATGTGGCCCCACTCCTGCAAGGCCGGTACACCGAGCAGGTGGGCAGGGCCCTGTTCTCGACCGTGGCGGAAGCGACGCTTCTTGCCGGTTGGATGTCCTACGACGCCTGCCACCACGGACTCGCCCAGAGGTACTTCCTCCAGGCCCTCCGCCTCGCCCAGGACGCCAACGACCGCCGGCTCGCAGGCAGCATCCTGTCAGCGATGAGCCACCAGGCGACCTTTTTGGGGCGGTACACGCAGGCCGCGACTCTTGCCCGTGCAGCGCTCATGGGTATTTCTCCGGTGGCCACACCGACGCTGCGGGCTCAGTTCCACGCGATGGAGGCCCGCGCCCTTGCTCGCACCGGAGACGTCGCCGCCTGCGAGGCTGCGCTCAGCGCGGCGACCAAGGCCCTCGAAGGCCGAAACAGCGACGACGAGCCAGAGTGGATCAGCTACTTCGACGAAGCTGAGCTTGCCGCCGAAGCCGCCCACTGCTTCCGCGACGTCAACAGCGCTCGCCGGGCGGTGGCCCACGCCGAGAACGCCATGAGCGGCAGCCACGTACGAAGCGACTTCTTCGCGACGATGGTCCTCGCCGACGCCCACTTGCGCGCAGGGGACGTCGAGGAGGCATGCCGCGTAGCCTTGGATGCTCTGGATCTCGGCGAGCAGCTCAAGTCAGCACGGTGTGTCAGCTACCTCGCCGAGTTCCGCCGGAACCTCAGCGCCGCCGGCCACAGTGCCGCCGCACGCGACCTCGCAGACGAGGCAAGCGAGCACAGGCTGTGGATCGCCGCGGGGACGTAGGTCTTCTCGGCAGGCTCCAGGGTCACGGAGCTAGCCAGTGCTGGGCTGCCAGTTCCTAGAAGGCACTCCACGAGTCGCGTCCCTCGCCCGTCCGCAACGACCTCATCCGCCGGGCGAACTCGGTCGCAGAGCGCTCACTCGCGTCGACTTGGTGACCGAGCCACGCCACCATCATCAGCTCCCGCAGATCGGCCAAGGTCTCGTATCCGGGCCAGTTCATGAGGTCGAAGCCGTAGCGGTGGACGAACTCCGCGTACTCCGCCCTGGTGTGCCAGCCGTACCGGTCGTAGTAGAGGGCGGTCAGGATCAGGTCCCACTCGCGCGGGGCGAGGGCGCATCCGTCGAGGTCGATCAGGACCGCATGACCGTCCCGGTGGCGGAGGATGTTCCCGATGTTGGCGTCTCCGTGGATCAGGCCGAAGGGCAACGCGAAGTCCAGCCGGTCGTACTCCTTGGCAAGCTTGGCCGCCCGCTCCTCCAGGAAAGACCGGTCCTCCGGAGAGACAGCGTGCAAGCCGTCCAGCGAGGCCGACAGCTTGGCCAGGGGATCGAAGTAAGGCAGACCCAGCGACTCGGGTTCTTCCAGCCAGTGAAGGCGACGGAGCAGGTCGGCCAGCTCGCCGACCGTCGCGTACTCCTCTCGCTCCTGGACGCTCTCCCAGAAGGTCACCACCAGGCCGCGGACGAGGACGGGTTGCGTGATGGCGGTCGGCACACGTGTGGCCGGGAAGTCGATCGTCCCCAGCCATCGGGCGACACCCACGGCCCGTTCCATCTCCGCCAGGACGGCAGGGTCACGTGCGATGCGGACGATGATCGGTAAGGACGCCAGCCGGTACACCGCGTTGGAGCCCAGGCGTAGAAGTTCTGCCCCCGTGGAGTCGAGGCCGGCCGCCTCGCACGCCTCACGCATGACGGCTTCCACGCCCTCCGCCGTGAACTCCGTGCCGTCGCCGTGCGCTTCGCCGCCAGTGCCCGAGATCATGCCTCCGACGATACGACGCGGCCCCACCCCCGGACAGGGCACTCACGTAATAGAGGCGTGATGATCTTGGCTGGGTCCGACCTCCGGCGCCACTCCCCCGCAGGTCAGAGCCCCGGCAGCCTTCGCACTTACCTGGCCTCCGGAGCCGTGTGCGCAGGTTCGAATCCTGCCGGGGGCACTCCGGGAAGATCTCCTGACCTGCAGAAATGCAGGTTGGGAGTTTTTGCGTTCAGGCCAGACGCATTCGGTCTTCTGACGTGCCGCTTTCGACGCGGGTGCCGTTCCACATGCCGTGGGTGACCTCTTCGACTGGCAGAGTTCCGCAGGTCACAGCGGTCGCGGTGGGGCGTTTGGCCGTCTGCCCGTCCACGCGTATGGGCCGCACCTCGCCGTGGACATCAGAGCGCCGCTTCCTCGCACGCGCTTCCCGCGTGACCTGTGTTGATGTGGCTGATGCCATACAGAAGCGCGAGTGGTCTGGTGGGTCGCCGCCCATTCGGCCTGCCTCCGTCGTCCGGCCGTACTCCCTGCAGGTGGCAGTGCTGAAACCGTCATGGTGGTCGCCTTCGCGTGCGTGGTCGCCCCACACACAACCTCGCTGTCGGCGTCGACGTCGGCTCGATGACCGCGGTGGTCATCTTCGCCAAGGAGGTGCCCGCCCCGTCGAGGTCACCGCCCGTCACGATGCCGAGCACACCACCTTGCCCACCGGGTCACATGCCTCCTCGGCCAGTTCGTCTACGCCGCCGAAGCCGACCAGGTCGTCAGCGACCTCACCACCGCCCACCTCTGGACGACTCCTCCGTCGCCGTCCTCGACGCCATCGTGACCGAGTGTGCCAACGCGGCAAGACCGTCGAGAGCACGGACCTGAACGAATTCAGCGCCCGGATCCATAGGACCTCGTGCCCCGCCTGCGGCAGAAGGCTGCGACGATGTGGGGCCGGCGCCGGCGGTGCTGCACGAACCCGCGGGTTTTGGTGGGACGTTGGGCCTGGCTTCTGTGCTTGTGGGGGCGGGCAGGCGGCGTTGGCTGAAGAGGGGCCCGCTGCGCCGGCTCTTCGCTACGCGATCAACAGACGAGTGAGCAGAGGCCTGGTGGGACGGATGAGCACGGCGAAGCCCTCGGGGACGGATTGTCTCCGTCCCCGAGGGCTGGTCAGGGCGCCGGCGCTGCGGTCAGTCGCCGCCGAGATGCTTGATCTTCTCGAACGGGTAGGCCCCCACGATCACCACGGCCATACCGTAGAGCGCGAAGAGCACCAGCCCCCAGGTGGAGACCGACTTACCGCCGCCGCTCAGGATGACGCTGCCGATCGGCACGAGCGGCGCCACACTGAGCACGGCTGCGCCGGTGCACCAGAAGGCCACCAGTTGATTGGCTCGCCTTCGGAGCGCGGGAACGGCCTCGACCTCCGCCGGGACGTCGTACCCGATGGATTTGTCGCAGACCTCGCCTCGGTATCCGACGCGTGCCGCCAGCAGACTGGCCACACCCAGCACGCAGAAGCAGCCGAAGATGAACATGTACGCCATGGGTACCTCTGGGTCTCGTCGTGCCGGGCGACCCCAGCGGACGGACTTGACGATGAAGGCGATGAAGGCGATGAAGGCGATGACCATGTTGACGGCCTTGTTCTTCACCCAGCCCGGCAGAACCTTCCCGGCCCAGCCGCCGATCTCACCGCCGAGGCAGCCGATGACGGCGTTGCGCACATAGGTCTTCTTGCTAGAAGCTTTGCCGGCCACGATGTCGCTGAGTACGGACGTCGGGATGCTGGCCAGCGCGCCCTTCGCGCACGGGGCCGCGGCGCCGATGGCCACGGCTGCGACGAGGAACGCCCGCGTCCCACGCCCGGTCCCGCCGGCGACTGCTACGGCCGCGCTCCGCAATCAGTTTGGACCTCTACTGTGCGGGGCGGCCGGCCTCGTGTCGGTGCCGTTGGCCGCGGATCTCCTTGAGCGCCAGGACGAGGACCGCCAGGTTCATGGGGAAGGCGATTGCGTTCGCCACCTCCGGAATGCCGAAGGCGCGCAAGAAGCTCGCTCCGGCGGCTGTCAGGAGCAGCGTGAGTGGCAGGAACCTGCGCCACAGCGGTAGTTCCCGCATCCGGGCAACTGTGACGGAGCACCACAGGATGAGGCAGAGGAAGGCGATCCCGAAAGCGGCAACTGCGGGAAGCATGTGCATCTCCAGAGGGGAGCCGGGGCTTGCCTCGGTGGTGAGGCGGTGGCCTGCGGCCTTGTGGTAGAGGGCAAGGCTGTGGTGCTAAGTGTGCTGTCCGGGGACGTCTTCGATCTTGCGGCTGACGACTTCCTGCCCGTCGATGCGTTTTGCGCACCGACTCAGCAAGAGTTGGGGCCGCTCGCCGCCCTCGGCATGCGCCGCGCTCGTCGCGGCTCAGGCGATTCGTGTTCGGTGCGGTACGGCTGGTCAGGCCCCGTGGCTTCGAGCCGTTCACCTGGAATCCGTACGGCAAGCGGCTGCTCATCACCAGCGTCGCCACCTGCTTCGGGGTGGGGCTTCCGGCCGTGTGGATCGGCATCGCGTGGTGGACCGTACCCGCCGTCGGAGTTCCCGTGGTGGTGTTTCGCGGCGGCGCTCGTGCACCACCGTCCACGGCCCCGAGCCGCGGGCGGAGTGTGACGTCCTGGTGAGCGCCGGGCGTGGTGGGGTGAGCGGCAGGTGGGCCGGATCCCGTCGTGCGTGGGTAGCCAGCCCGCACGAAGGCCCCGGACCTGTCGCCTGTCGCGGTCCGGGGCCTTCGGTATCCACCCTTGAGATGAGCACAAGCAGCCAACTGATGGGCGGGCGCTGGGCCTGTCGGCCCGGCGCCCCTGCCCCATTCGGTGAGATGTGCGAGACGGCTATCGGCCGTGACCGCATTCCGAACCGATGTCAGTGAACTGCGCACCAGGACTACCCTCGCCGTTCAGCAGGTTTGCACCCAGACCGTTCAGGATGCCCACCTGGCCGAGGATGTCGATGTTCATGTCATGGGACCTGCACCCGCCGCCATGGCCGCCTTCGGACGCCTGGGCGGTGGCCGGGATACCCATGAAACCGATGCCGGCTATGACGGCGGTCGCGGCAGCGATCGTGCGAATCCTGCGCATATCTCCTCCTTGCACCGAATGGAGTGCGCCATCAGAAGATCCATTTGGCGCTCATTCCGGAGGCTAGAGCGACATCGCGCGGAGCGCTCATCGGGGAAGCCATCCGGAGGTTCCAGGGCTCAGATCGAGGATCAAACGGGTCATATCGACCTCCTTCGGGTGAGCGCGTTGACTGCGCGCCAGACGGCCATGTCCTGCGCGACCAGCGGGATCGGACTGCCCGTCACGGCAAGGGCGCGCGTGATCAGCGATCGCTACACGTCGGTCTGCTTCGACAGGCCCGGTGCGGGCGGGCGTGGCGGAGCCCGGGAGTCGTATCCAGCTCCCGGGCCCCTGGGGTGCCACCCAATTGCGCACGCCGGCGGCGTTCAAGAGGACGGATCAGTCATCATGCCGTCGTGTTCTTCCTTTGAACTACCGCACCGTGCGAGAGGTGCAGGCGAGAGTCGAACTCGCATCCGACGGCGTCCGTCCGGCATCGGTCGATCCGGCGATCGGCGGCGATGCTGAGACTGGAGCGAGAGTCTGAGATTGACCGCGGCTGCCTCTGCCATGTTGGGCTACCCCGGCCCGTTGGACACTGTGCCGGGGGGAGGACTCGAACCTTCACTGTCACCGCTTCTTCAGGCTGAACTTCAGTGTCAGCTTGCGCTCATCACGCGAACCGGTCCTCAATCCGGCCCGCGCCTTGTGCGCACCCCCGCGCTCGCACGCGGGGGCGATCATGGATGCTACCCGCGGCCAGGTCAGCCGAACAGGTAGCCGAACACCGCGTCACCGACGCGCTGGTCGGTGACCTCGGCGCCGTTGGCCTCCTCGCGGGCGAACTTGACGGCCTGCTGGAGCTTCTCGACGCGCTCCACCAGTTCGTTGACCCGTCGCGCCGGGAGGGCACCCGAGAACCTCACCGTCGTCCAGTATCCGATCGGCACGTCCTCGTAGTACACCTCGACCTGCGCCGGGTGCTTGTCGGTCGCCTCCGCCTTGACGTGGTTGCGCGGGACCTTCTCGCGAAGGCGCCGGGGCGGCCGCCTCCGTTGCCGTGGTGCGTCGCGTGACCAGCGCCTTCGCGCCCCCGGTGCACCGCTTGTCACCACCCCCGGGGGCGCACTACTGTCACCACGCCTTGGTGAACGGGAAATCCGGTGTGATGCCGGTGCGGCCCTCGCCACTGTGATCGGGAAGTCCGGCTCCGGCCCTCAGGGGCGGCCACTGGGTCCTTGTGACCCGGGAAGGCGGAGCACGGGCGGTGTCACCCGTCAGCCAGGAGACCGGCCGAGGCGCGTCGTACACCATCCACGAGGTGCTGGAGAGGGTCTGCTGAAGCCATGCACATAGCCGAGGGTTTTCTGCCTCCGGCGCACGCGATCGCCTGGGGTGCCGCGTCCGCGCCGTTCGTCGTCCACGGAGTCCGGTCCCTCACCCGTGAGGTCAGGGAACATCCCGAGAGCACCCTGCTCCTCGGCGCCTCGGGCGCCTTCACCTTCGTGCTGTCGGCGCTGAAGTTGCCGTCCGTGACCGGGAGTTGCTCGCATCCCACCGGCACGGGACTGGGGGCCATCCTGTTCCGGCCGCCGGTCATGGCGGTGCTGGGCACCATCACGCTGCTGTTCCAGGCGCTGCTGCTCGCGCACGGCGGGCTGACCACGCTCGGCGCCAACGTCTTCTCGATGGCGGTCGTCGGGCCGTGGGCGGGCTACGGAATCTACCGGCTGCTGCGGCGGTTCGACGTGCCGCTGATGGTCGCCGTGTTCTTCGGGGCGTTCGTCGCCGACCTGTCCACCTACTGCGTGACCAGCGTCCAGCTGGCGCTCGCCTTCCCCGACCCGAGCAGCGGATTCCTCGGCGCGCTCGGCAAGTTCGGCTCCATCTTCGCGGTCACGCAGATCCCGCTCGCGGTGAGCGAGGGCCTGCTGACGGTACTGGTGATGCGACTGCTCGTGCAGTCCAGCAAGGGTGAACTGACCAGGCTGGGCGTGCTGCTCACGGGGAAGACCGGCGCCCGGGACAACGGCTCGGAGGCGGTGGCCCGATGAAGCGCAACACAAGGATCAACCTGCTGCTGGTGCTCGCCGTCGCGACCCTCGCGGTGCTGCCGCTGGTGCTCGGGCTCGGCGACCACAAGGAGGAACCGTTCGCCGGCGCCGACGGCGAGGCGGAGACGGCGATCACCGAGCTGGACCCGGACTACGAGCCCTGGTTCTCGCCGCTGTACGAGCCCCCGTCCGGTGAGATCGAGTCAGGTCTGTTCGCCCTCCAGGCGGCCGTCGGCGCGGGCGCGCTCGCGTACTACTTCGGGGTCCGGCGGGGCCGTCGTCAGGGCGAGGCCCGCGCCAGGGAACGGCAGGGCGCGGTGCGGGTCCCCGGGCACGACGGAGCCGAAGGGGCCTGAGCCTCGTGCTGCCGATCGACGCGGCGGCGCACAGCAGCCGCTGGCGCCGCCGTCATCCCGTGGACAAGGCCGTGCTCGGGCTGGGGCTCACGGTGCTGGCGATCTCGTTGCCGCCCTGGCCGGGGGCGGCGCTGGTGCTGGTGACGGCGCTGGCCGTGCTGCTGGGACCGGCGGGCGTGCCCGGGCGGCGGCTGTGGCGGGCCTACCGGGTGCCGCTGGGTTTCTGCGTCACCGGCGCGCTGCCGCTGCTGGTGCGGGTCGGCGGCCCGGACGGGTTCGCCGGTCTCGCCGACGGCGGCGCGGTGCGCGCCGGGGAACTGCTGCTGCGTACCTCGGCCGCCTCCCTCGGTGTGCTGCTGTTCGCGTTCACCACCCCGATGTCCGACCTGCTGCCCCGCCTGGTCCGGGCCGGCGTCCCCGCCCCTGTCGTCGACGTGGCGCTGGTGACGTACCGCATGAGCTTTCTGCTCCTGGACTCCGTGCGCCGGATCCGTGACGCTCAGGCGGCCCGGCTGGGGCACACCACGCGCGCCGCCCGGTGGCGGTCGCTGGCCGGGCTCGGCGCCACCGCCTTCGTGCGCGCCTTCGACCGGGCCACGCGCCTGCAGGCCGGGCTCGCCGGGCGCGGCTACGACGGCACGCTTCGGGTGCTGGTGCCCGAGGCCCGCGTCTCCGTGCCGTTCACGGCCGTGAGCGTCGCGCTGCTCGGGGCGCTGGCCGCCCTGACCTACGTACTCGAAAGGCCGCTGTCATGAGCGAGGCCGCCCCCCTGGTCGCCCTGAGGGGCGCGTCGTTCGCCTACGAGGACGGCCCCGCCGTGCTCAGCGGGCTCGACTTCGAGGTGCGCGAGGGCCGTGCGCTGGCGCTCCTCGGCCGCAACGGCAGCGGCAAGACCACGCTGATGCGGCTGCTCAGCGGGGGACTCAGGGTGCGGGGCGGGGAGTTGACGGTGGACGGCACCGCGGTGTCGTACGACCGGAAGGGGCTGACCCGGTTGCGGACCACCGTCCAGCTGGTGGTGCAGGATCCGGACGACCAGTTGTTCGCCGCCTCGGTGGCGCAGGACGTCTCGTTCGGGCCGCTCAACCTGGGGCTGCCGGACGCCGAGGTGCGGGCGCGGGTGGCTCAGGCGCTGGCCGCGCTGGACATCGCCGCACTGGCCGACCGGCCCACGCATCTGCTGTCGTACGGGCAGCGCAAGCGGACCGCGATCGCCGGTGCCGTCGCCATGCGGCCGCGGGTGCTGATCCTCGACGAGCCGACGGCCGGCCTTGATCCCGACGGTCAGGAACGGCTGCTGGCCACCCTCGACGGGCTGCGGGCGGGCGGCACGACGGTCGTGATGGCCACCCACGACGTCGACCTCGCCCTGCGCTGGGCCGACGACGCGGCCCTGCTCACGCCGTCCGGTGTGCGCACCGGCCCCGCTTCCGAGAACCTGGCCCGCGCGGAGCTCCTGAGGGAGGCGGGTCTGCGCCTGCCGTGGGGAGTCGCGGCGGCGGAACTGCTGCGCGGCCAGGGACTGCTGGACGGTACGGCGACCGGTCCGCGTACGGCGGAGGAGCTGGCGGCGCTGGCGGCGGAGCGTGCGGGGCCGCGCGGCTGAGAGCCGCCGGGCGCCGGGGCCGTCAGTCCTCCGCCGCGTCCCGGTCCTTCCTGCGCCGGGCGAGCAGCGTCGTACCCGCGACCACCGCGCCGATCGCCACGATCTTGGCCGCCTCGTAGGACAGGTGCGGGCCACGGGCACCGGGCAGGTCCAGGAAGATCCAGAGGAGCACGCCGAGGCCGGTCAGCAGCAGGACCACGCCCCCGACCGGGCCGAGGCCCGCCCACCACGCGTCGCCGGGGACCTCCTGGTCCCGCGTCTCGTTCTGCCGCTGCTCGGATCGCATCGCGCCGCGCCCCGATTCGCCGGTCGTGTCTTCACCTCACCTGCTTACCCGACCGACCGGTGGATGATCGACCGCGTCCTGGAGTCTGTGACACAGACGTCGGGTTCGGCACGGGGGTCGAGGTCGAGTGCCCGGTCGCCGGGTCAGGCCGAACGCTTGCGGGACGCCGTCTTCTTCGCCGTCGTCTTCTTCGCGGTGCTCTTCGCCGTGCCCGCCGTGCTCTTCGAGGACGCCGTCTTCTTCGTCCCCTGCGCCGACTTGCCCGCGGACTTCTTCGCGGACGCGGATGTCTTCCTGGCGGCCGTCTTCTTCGCCGTGGACTTCTTGCCGGACGGTTCCTTGGGTGCGGCGCGGCTGCTCCTGCGCTGCGGGAGCGCGTGGACGTCGGCTTCCTCGGCCGGTGCCTCGCCGCGCGACTCCCGCGCCGCGCGGACGCTGCTCTCCAGGGCCGCCATCAGGTCGAGCACCTTGCCGCCCGCCGCGGGTTCGGGCGCCTCGGGGGGCGCCTCGCCGGCCGCCTTCGCGGCGATGACCTCCTCGACGGCCTCGCGGTACTCGTCGTGCAGATCCTCCAGGTCGACCTCGCCGAGGGTGTCCATCAGGGCGTCCGCGAGGTCGAGTTCCTTGTCGCGGACGGTGACGCCGGTGTCGGGGGCGACGCCTTCGGGCGCGCGGACCTCGTCCGGCCACAGCAGCCCGTGCATGGCGATGGCGTCGCCGACCACCCGCAGCATGCCCAGCCGCTCCCGGCCGCGCAGCGCGAACTTGGCGATGGCGACCTTGTTGCTGCGCTTGAGCGCCTCGCGCAGCAGCGTGTACGGCTTGGCGGCGGGGGCGCCGCTCGCGGCGAGGTAGTAGGCCGCGTCCATCTGGAGCGGGTCGATCCGGTCACCGGGCACGAAGGCCACGATCTCGATCGTCTTGGCGGTCGGGAGGGGCAGATGGGCCAGGTCCTCGTCGGTGATCGGGATGATCGAGCCGTCCGCGTCCTCGTACCCCTTGCCGATCTCGGCCCCGCTGACCTCTCGGTCCTCCAGCTCGCAGAACTTGCGGTAGCGGATCCTGCCGCCGTCCTCGGTGTGGATCTGGCGGAACGAGATCGTGTGGCTCTCGGTGGCGTTCACCAGCTTGATCGGGATGCTGACCAGGCCGAACGAGATGGCGCCGTTCCATATGGATCGCACATTCAGCACCTTTCGAGGCGATATCAGCAGTGTTCGTACGGTTCTCATGAATTTCGTGTGATTCTCATCGTATGACGCCGATCACAGAGGTGGAGGGGCGACGGGTCGCGCTCAGCAATCTGGAGAAGGTGCTGCACCCGGCGACCGGCTTCACCAAGGGCGAGTTGCTGCACTACTACGCGACGGCCGCCGGCGTGCTCCTGCCTCATCTGCGGGATCGGCCGGTGTCCTTCCTGCGCTATCCGGACGGCCCCGACGGGCAGGTGTTCTTCACCAAGAACGTGCCGCCGGGTACACCCGAGTGGGTCGCCACCGCCGAGGTGCCGCGGGCGGAGGGTCCGGCCCGGATGGTGCTGGTGCAGGACCTCGCGAGCCTGATGTGGGCGGCCAACCTGGTGGCCGAGTTCCACACCCACCAATGGGTGATCTCCGCGCCGGCGGTCGCCGACCGGATCGTCTTCGACCTGGACCCGGGTCCGCCGGCGACCGTCGTGCACTGCTGCGAGGTCGCCCTGTGGCTGCGGGAGCGGCTGGCGGCGGACGGGATCGAGGCGTATCCGAAGACGTCCGGCTCGAAGGGGCTGCATCTGCTGGCGGCGGTCCGGCCGACACCCTCCGACCAGGTGACGGAGTACGCCAAAGGGCTCGCGGTGGAGGCGGAACGGGCGATGCCCCGACTGGTCGTACACCGGATGACGCGGAGTCTGCGGCCCGGAAAGGTTTTCGTCGACTGGAGTCAGAACGCCGCCCGTAAGACGACGGCGACTCCGTACACCCTGCGCGCGCGGGCGACGCCGACCGTTTCGGCACCGGTGACCTGGGAGGAAGTCGAGGCGTGCCGAGCCGTCGGCCAACTCACCTTCCTGGCGGCCGACATCGCCCCGCGGGTGCAGGACTACGGCGATGTGCTGGCCCCGCTGCTCGACGAGGAGCGGGCCAGTCCACTGCCGTGAGCCACAGCGCCCGCACAGCGCGGGCACCTCACAGCAAGGGACCAGCATGGAAACGACCCGCCCCCGTACCCTCCGCCTCCGTACCCTCCGCCCCGGCACACTCCGCTGCCGCACGCTCGTCGTCGGCCTGACCGCGCTCGCCCTGGGCGCCACGTCGGCCACCACCGTCACCGCCGCCGGCCACGCCCCGGCCGCCGCCCCCAAGGCCCAGGTGCTCCTCGACTGGAACGAGGTCGCCGTCGCCACGGTCAACGCCGACGCCAAGCGGTACGCGCCCGAGCAGAACGTCTGGCACGGTTTCGTCTCGGCCGCCGTGTACAACGCCGTCGTCGGCATCGAGGGCCGCTACGCGCCGTACCAGTGGGACGTGCGCGGCCCCGCCGGCGCCTCCCCCGAGGCGGCCGCCGCTGCCGCCGCGCACCGGGTGCTGCTGACGTACTTCCCGAAGTCGAAGGCCCGGCTGGACGCCGCCTACGCCAAGTCGCTGAAGAACGTCCCCGACGGGAAGGCCGAGGACCAGGGCGCCGCCTTCGGCAGGCAGGCCGCCGATCGTGTGATCCAGCTGCGGGTGGGGGACGGCCGCGGCACGGCGGTGGCGTTCACCAAGTCGCCCGCGCCCGGCGTGTGGCGCCCCACCCCGCCGGACAACACGCCCTTCCGCGTGCCGTGGCTGGCGAAGGTGAAGCCGATGGTGCTGGACTCCGCCGAGCGGTTCCTGCCGGGCGCGCCGCCCGCCACGGACACCCGGCGCTACGCCCGTGAGCTGGCCGAGGTGCGCGTGCTGGGGGCGAAGAACAGCGAGGTGCGCACGGCCCGCCAGACGGAGACCGCGAAGTTCTTCACGGACGTGCTGCCGGTGCAGCTCCAGGCCGCCTACCGCGACCAGGTCCAGCGGCGCGGGCTGGACCTGGTGGACGCGGCCCGGCTCTTCGCGGCGGCCAACACCGCGGCCGCCGACGCGACGATCACCGCGTGGAACGCCAAGTACGCGCACGCCCAGTGGCGGCCGGTCACGGCGATCCGGCAGGCCGGGACGGACGGCAACCCGGCGACCGCGGGCGAGCCCGCGTGGGAGCCGCTGCTGCGCACGCCCGCACATCCGGACCACGTCAGCGGCCACACGGCGGCCGACGGCGCCGCGATGGCCGTGCTGAACCGGCTGACCGGCGGGAACATCGACTTCCGCATCTCCTCCGCGGTGACCGGCACGACCCGGACCTACACGAAGTCGGCCGACTTCGACCGTGACGTGGTGGGCGCCGGCATGTGGGGCGGCATCCAGTACCGGACCAGCGGAGAGGCGGGCAGCCGGCTGGGGCACGCGGTAGGGAACTACGCGCTGGACCACCACTTCCGCCCGGTGCGCTAGGGCCGGCGGGGTTCAGACCCCCGACCAGGTGTTCCGGTCCCGGGCCATCGCGTGCAGGGCCTCGACGTCGGCCGGTTTGAGTACGCCGCCCAGCCGTGTGAGGCCGTCGAGGTCCGTGTCCTGGAGGACGCGGACCTCGCCGACCGGGCCGGGCACCGAGACACGGGACGGCCCGACCAGGGCGAGGACGGGGTGGACCTCGGCGGTCAGGGCGTACGAGGCGCGGCCGGCGTCCGCGCGGACCCGGCGCAGCAGCGGGCGCCCGTCCCGCCGCCCCAGCGTGACCATGGGGTCGGCTATCACGACGCGTTGCCTGCGGGCGTACAGGGCGTGCACGGCGAAGAGCCCGCCGGGGCCGATCACCAGGTGGTGCAGGCGGTCGCCGCCGGGCAGCGGCACGGAGTGCAGGGCGTGCCAGCCCGCGCCGTCCATCCGGTCCAGCGCCTCCCCCACGGTCTGCTCGGCCTCCAGTGCCCGGCGCCGGGGGTCGGCGCGCAGCCGGGGTCCGGGCCCGCCCGGGTCCCGGTCAAGGGCGACCAGGAGGGCCTCACCGGGCCGGTTGGGAGCCAGGTCGTCGTCGGGGTGCAGGCTCAGCCGGGCCAGTTCCGCGGGGGTCGGGACCGGGGGCGGGCCGACCGCGACGGGGCCGGTGAGGAAGGGGCGCAGGGCCTGAAGGACGTCTTCTCTGCGGCCCTCGCTCAGCAGGTTGATCCGGGCCGCCTCACGGTCGTACCAGGCGATGTTCCTGCCGTCCGTGAGGCAGACGTACAGCCGTTCCCGACCGTGCCGCCAGGTCGGTACGACGCGCAGTCCGCTCATGCACATCACCCCACGACCATGGGAACAGGCGGGGTGCTCCAGGGGCAAGAACCCGGCTACCTTTGACAGGAGTTGGGACAGGCCCGCGCGAGTGGCGGTTGGGGAGGCGCTTTGCGTACCCTCGGGAAGCAACCCGGCGTACCGGCCCCGGACATGCCGTGGAACGAGATCGTGCCTGGTCTGTGGATGGGCGGGCACGAGTTCGCGGGTCGTTCGGGGCAGCTGGAGTTCGCCGTCGTCCGGGACGAGTTCGATCTCGTCCAGACCCTGCTGCGGCTGCCGGGCCACGGTCCGGACCCGGACGTCGACCACCATGTCTGGCCGATCCCGGACGGCCCGCTCGACGGCACCCAGCTGGCCGGGGTGATCCGGCTGGCCGAGGCGGCCTGCGAGGCGCTGGACCGGGGCCGCCGGGTACTGGTGCGCTGCCACCACGGCTACAACCGCTCCGGCCTGGTCATCGCGCACGCCCTGATGCGCGGGGGCCGCTCCGCCGAGTCGGCGATCCGGCTGATCCGCGCCCGCCGCTCACCGTGGGCGCTGCACAACGAGCTGTTCGTGGAGTACCTGCGCACGGGGCTGCCGACGGTGCGGTTCCTGGAGGAGCTCGCGGAGTAGCCCGCCGCCTGATCAAGTCCACCCGTGACACGCCGGATGGCGCAGTGCGGTGCGCCCAGGGACGGGGCAGGCACCGGCTGCCCGGTGCTGAAGCCGTACTACCGCGATCTGACCGGCGACGGACGGCCCGAGATGACGCTGGGCTTCCGGCTGCTGCCCGGCGAGATGACCGCCGTCCGCGTCTACACCGTCGACAAGCACCGGCTGGTGCAGGTCATGGCCTACGACGACGCCCTGACCGGGATCGAGATCGCCGGTCAGTCGGTGATCCTGCGTGCGCCGTCCGAGGTCCCGGGGTACGAGTACCGCCTGCAGTGGAGCTGGGACACCGACCAGCGCGCCATGCTGCTCACCCACGACGAGATGCTGCGCACCGGCAGGCGGCCGGAACCGCACCGCCCCTCCGGCACGCCCTCCGCGAGCCACCGGTGAGGCTCGCCCTGCCGCAGTGGGCCGGCACCCTCGCGGTGAAGGCCGCCGTCTTCATCACGGTGATGTGCTGCGCCCTGGCCGCGCTGCTCGGCGTCCTGGTCCATGTCTCGGTGACCAACCAGACCGTCGGCCAGGCCCGCGCCCTGGCCCTCACCCGGCTGGCGGACGCGACCGAGGCCTACGAGGCCGGAGACCCGCTGACGCCGGGCGCGGCCGTCGACCCGGGCGGCCTGCCCGCGTCGCTGCGCTCGCTCACGGCGGCAGGGCAGCGCGGCACGATGGTCGCCGACAACGACGGCCGGCCCACGATGTGGGCGGCGGGCCCGGTCGACGGTGGCCGGGCCCTGGGGGTGGCGGTCGACTACTCCCAGCAGGCCCGCACCATCGAGGGCCTGGACCGGGCGATCGGCTGGTCGTCGGCGCCGGCGATCGGCGCGACGGTGCTGGTGGGCGCGTTCGCGGTGACCCGGGTGACCCGGCGGCTGCACGCCACGGCGCGGGTGGCCCGGCGGATCAGCGCCGGCGACCTGGACGAGCGTGTGAACGACCCGCGCACCCGGGACCGGACGCGACCGCAGGACGAGGTTGCCTCGGTCGCCGCCGCGCTGGACTCCATGGCCGCGTCGCTGCAGGGCAAGCTGCTCGCCGAGCAGCGGTTCACCGCGGACGTGGCACACGAGCTGCGCACCCCGCTGACCGGCCTGCACGCGGCGGCCGAGCTGCTGCCGCCCGGGCGCCCGACGGAGCTGGTCCGCGACCGGGTGGCCGCGCTGCGCACGCTCACCGAGGACCTGCTGGAGATCTCCCGGCTGGACACCGGGCGCGAGCAGCTGGACCTGGACACCGAGGACCTGGGCGCGCTGGCGGAGCGGGTCGTCCGGGCGTCCGGCACGGACACGGCGGTGCGGATCGCGCGGGACGCGCGGGTGGAGAGCGACCGGCGGCGGCTGGAGCGGGTGCTCGGCAACCTCGTCGCCAACGCGCACAAGCACGGGCGGCCGCCCGTCGTGGTGACGGTGGACGGGCCGCTGGTGACCGTGCGGGATCACGGGGCGGGCTATCCGGAGTACCTGGTGGCGCACGGGCCGCAGCGGTTCCGTACCGAGGGCGGGGCCAAGGGGCACGGCCTCGGCCTGACCATCGCGCTGGGCCAGGCGGAGGTCCTGGGCGCCCACCTGGAGTTCCGCAACGCGCCAGGCGGAGGGGCGGTCGCACGGTTGACGCTGCCTCATGCTGCGCCGAACGGGCGTACGGCGGACGAGGGCTGACCCCTCCCCGATGGCGCACTGTGACGGGCGCCTCGGGAAGCACGCTCCTAATGTGGCGATTAGTCAGCTTCGCCCCGCCCTCTCACGGGAGGTTCTCCCATGTCCCTGCGCTCTTCCCGCACCCGCCGTCTCGTCATGACGGCGGCCGGAGGCGCCCTGGCCACCGCGTTGGCGGTCTCGCCGGCGTTCGCCGGTGGCATCTGGGGCGACGACTCCGGCAAGGGCTCCGCCCCCGCCCCCGGCGGGGGCGGCACCGGCAACGTCCCGGCGCCCCCCGGCACCGGCAACGTCCCCGCCCCCGCCCCTGGTGGTGAGGCGGGCACCGGCGCCGTCGTCCCCGCTCCCGTCCCCGCCCCCGTGCCGGTCCCGGTGCCCGTCCCCGGCATCGGTGTCGGTGGTTACGGGCCGGGCTTCGGACCCGGGTTCGGGCCGGGCTTCGGGCCCGGCTTCGGCTATCACAACTTCGGCGGCCACGGCCGCGTCAACGTCTTCAGCGGAAACGGCGGCGTCGACGTGTTCGCCGGCAATCGCGGCGGGTTCAACGGCAACGGCGGATTCAACGGCAACGGCAACGGCGTCGGTGGATTCAACGGCAACGACTGGTCCCGTAACGGCGGCAACGTCGACGTCTACGCCGGCAACGGCAACGTCGACGTGTTCGCCGGCGGCGACCGCGGCAACAACGGCCGGGACGGCTTCGGCGGGAACGGCAACGGCAACCACAACGGCCGGGACGGCTTCGGCGGGAACGGCAACGGCAACCACAACGGCAACCAGAACGGCGACTTCGACGACGACTTCGACGACGACTTCGACGACGGGGACGACTGGGACCTCGGTGACGACGACTTCGACGACGGCGACTTCGACGACGGCATCGGCGGCGACGACGGCATCGGTGGCGACGACGGCGCCAACCAGGCCACCTATCGAGGTGTCGTCACCGCCGACAACCTCGCGGTGCGCTCCCGCCCCACCCTGCGCAGCCGGGTCATCGGCCGGGTCGACCGCGGCGACGTGGTGCGCATCTACTGCAAGGCGGCGGGCGACCGGGTGCGGAGCAACCCCCTCTGGTACCTCCTCAAGGGCCGCACCTGGGCCTGGGGCCCGGCCCGTTACATCGACAACGAGGGGCCCGCGCCACGCTGGTGCTGACGCCGACAGCACACGAGCCACACCATTTGGGTAGGTTCCGGACATGACGAAGGCCGCAACCGGAACCGCCGTGGCCGCGGACGCGCCCGCCCCCGCGGCCCGCCTGCCCCGGCGCCGCGGCGTCGAACTCGCCCTCATCGTCGTGGCCGTGCTCCTCTCCGTGTACGGCTACTGTGTCGCCGGTCTCGCCAGGACCGGCGCCGTCCCGCCCGGCGCGGCGGGGTACGGCGCGGGGCTCGGTGTGCTCGCGCTGCTCGCGCATCTCGCCGTCCGCCTGCGCGCCCCGTACGCCGATCCGCTGCTGCTGCCCATCGGCGTCCTGCTGAACGGGCTGGGCCTGGTGCTGATCTACCGGCTGGACCTGGAGACTCCGGGCGACCGCGCGGCACCCGCCCAGCTGGTCTGGTCGGCGCTGGGCGTCACCCTGTTCGCCTACGTCGTCGCCGCCCTGCGCGACCACCGGGTGCTCCAGCGCTACGCCTACGTGTGCGTCGCCGCCGCGCTGGTCCTGCTCACCCTGCCGATCTTCTTCCCGGCCGTGAACGGCGCCCGGATCTGGATCCGCGTCGCCGGGTTCTCCATCCAGCCCGGCGAGTTCGCGAAGGTGCTGCTGGCGGTGTTCTTCGCCGCGTACCTGGCCGCCAACCGCAACGCGCTGGCCTACGCCGGCCGGCGCGTGTGGCGGCTCCAGATCCCCACCGGCCGCGTCCTCGGCCCGATCGTCGCCATCTGGCTGGTCAGCGTCGGCGTCCTGGTGCTGGAACGCGACCTCGGCACCTCGCTGCTCTTCTTCGGCCTGTTCGTCGTCATGCTGTACGTCGCCACCGGCCGCACCGGCTGGATCGCCGTGGGCCTGGTCCTGGCGACGCTGGGCGCGGTCGCCGTCGGCCGCACGGAGCCGCACGTGGCCGCCCGGATCCACGACTGGCTGCACCCGTTCGCGTCCATCGAGGCGGGCCAGGGCCCCAACCAGCTGGCCCAGTCACTGTTCGCGTTCGCGGCGGGCGGCGTCCTCGGCACCGGTCTCGGCCTCGGCCACTCCGTCCTGATCGGCTTCGCCACCAAGTCGGACTTCATCCTGGCGACCGCGGGCGAGGAGCTGGGCCTGGCGGGCCTCTCCGCGATCTTCCTGCTGTACGGTCTGCTGGTCGAGCGCGGCTACCGGGCGGGCCTGGCCCAGCGCGACCCGTTCGGCCGGCTGCTCGCGGTGGGCCTCGCCTCGATCGTGGCGCTCCAGGTTTTCGTGATCGCGGGGGGGGTGACCGGCCTGATCCCCCTCACCGGCATGGCGATGCCGTTCCTGGCACAGGGCGGCTCCTCGGTCGTCACCAACTGGGCGATCGTGGCCCTGCTGATCCGGGTGAGCCACTCGGCGCGCAAGCAGTACGACGGGCAGGTCGCCCCATGACCCCGCACATCCGCCGCGCCACCGCCTTCTGCGCCCTGCTGCTGGCCGCGCTCCTGGTCAACGCGGCCCGCATCCAGATCTTCCAGGCCGGTGAGTTCGACGCAAACCCGGCCAACCGCCGCCACGAGATCGCCCGTTACGGGCAGCCGCGTGGCGACATCCTGGTCGGCGGCCGCCCGGTGACCGGCTCCAAGGACACCGGCGAGCCCCTCCGCTACGAACGCACCTACCAGCAGGGCCCGTTGTACGCACCGGTCACCGGCTTCGCCTCGCAGGTGTACGGCACGACGTTCCTGGAGCACGCGGAGGACGGCACCCTCTCCGGAGCGGACCCGGTGCTCTCGCCGTTCCCCCTGTGGAAGGACTTCACCCGCGCGGGGAACACCGGCGGCGACGTCGTCACCACCCTCGACGCGGCGGCGCAGCGGGCGGCGTTCGAGGGGCTGGGTGACCGCAAGGGCGCGGTCGCGGCGGTCGAACCGGCGACGGGCCGGATCCTGGCGCTGGTCTCCACCCCGTCGTACGACCCGGCGGCGCTGTCGGGGAACGGCCCGGCGGTCGCCCGGTCCTGGCGGAGCCTGATCGAGGACCCGGACAAGCCGATGCTGAACCGGGCGGTACGGCAGACGTATCCGCCGGGTTCGACGTTCAAGGTGGTCACCGCCGCGGCGGCGCTGGACGCCGGGGTGATCAAGGATCTCGACAAGCGGACCGACTCACCCGACCCGTACACCCTGCCCGGCACCACGACGAGGCTGCGCAACGAGGGCGGCCGCTGCGCGAACGCCTCGCTGCGCAAGGCCTTCGAGTGGTCCTGCAACACGGTGTTCGCCAAGCTGGGCGTGGACGTGGGGGTGACGGACATGGCCAGGACGGCCCGCGCGTTCGGCTTCAACAACACCGGCCTGCGCATCCCCTACTCGGTGGCGCCGAGCACCTTCGACACCACGGTCGACAGGGCGCAGCTGGCCCTGTCCTCGATCGGGCAGTACAACACGCGGGCGACGCCCTTGCAGATGGCGATGGTCGCGGCGGCCGTCGCCAACGGAGGCCAGCTGCGCGAGCCGTACCTGGTCGAGCGGACCACCACTCGCCGCGGCGCCACGCTCTCCACGGCCGGCGCCCCCCCGTTGCGCCAGGCCATGTCCCCCTCGACCGCGGCGCGGATGCGGGAGCTGATGCGGAACGTGGTGGAGCACGGCACGGGCAGGAACGCCGCGATCCGCGGCGCGACCGTCGGCGGCAAGACCGGCACCGCCCAGCACGGCGTCGACAACTCCGGCAGGCCGTACGCCTGGTTCGTCTCCTGGGCACAGGACGATCAGGACATGGTGCCGAAGGTCGCGGTCGCGGTGGTGGTGGAGGACGCGGCGGCCCACCGTCGCGACCTCACCGGCGGCGGCATGGCGGCACCGATCGCCCGGGCGGTGATGCGGGCGGTGCTCACCTCGTGACCGGGGTCCAGGTCCTGTCGTCCGGACCGCGCCGCGGACGCGGGGTACGCCGCCGGTCGGCACCGCCGGCCGCCAGCGGCCTGATCCGGACGACGGTCCCTAGCGGTCCTGGCCGGCGCCCGACTCGACGGCCCGCGTCACCTCCGCGACCCGCTCGCGCTCCTCGGCCGCGAACCGCTCGGCGTCGAGCTTCTCGGCGATCTCCTCGTCCTGGGCCATCAGCATCTCGAGGCTGGAGTCACCCAAGTCGAGGACCCCCATGTCGACATAGGCCTGCTGGAGGCGCTCGCCCCACAGGCCGATGTCCTTGACGCACGGCACGATCCGGCTGAACAGCAGCTTGCGGAACAGGGCGAGGAACTCGGACCGTTCGCTGTACTCCTGCGCCTCGGCCCGCGGGATGCCGAAGTTCTCCAGCACCTCCACCCCGCGCAGCCGGTCCCGCATCAGATAGCAGCCCTCGATCACGAACTCCTCGCGTTCGCGCAGTTCGGCGTCGGTGAGCTGCCGGTAGTAGTCCCGCAGGGCCATCCGCCCGAACGCCACGTGCCGGGCCTCGTCCTGCATGACGTAGGCGAGGATCTGCTTGGGCAGCGGCTTGTCGGTGGTGTCCCGGATCATGCCGAAGGCGGCGAGCGCGAGGCCCTCGATGAGCACCTGCATCCCGAGGTAGGGCATGTCCCAGCGGCTGTCGCGCAGTGTGTCGCCGAGCAGGGCCTGGAGGTTGTCGTTGATCGGGTAGAGCATCCCGATCTTCTCCTGGAGGAAGCGGGCGTAGATCTCCGCGTGCCGGGCCTCGTCCATGGTCTGGGTCGCGGAGTAGAACTTGGCGTCCAGGTCGGGGACCGACTCGACGATGCGTGCCGCGCAGATCATCGCGCCCTGCTCGCCGTGCAGGAACTGGCTGAACTGCCAGGAGGTGTAGTGCCGGCGCAGGTCACCCTTGTCCCGGTCGGAGAGTTTCGCCCAGTGTTTGGTGCCGTACAGGGAGAGCGTTTCGTCGGGGGTGCCGAGGGGGTCGTACGGATCGACCTCGAGGTCCCAGTCGATCCGCTTCTGTCCGTCCCACTGCTTGTCCTTGCCCTTCTGGTAAAGGGCCAGCAGGCGGTCACGTCCGTCGTCGTACTCCCAGTTGAACCGGGCCGCCCCGGTCGCTGGGACCGGCCACAGGGGCTCGCCGGGGTCCATGGCGTACAGGTCGAAGGTCGACATGCTCGCAGGCTCACACGCAGTAGACGCGCGGTCAACAAGTGGCGCGCAGGGGATTGACGGGCTTGCTGACAAGCAGTCTCATAAGGGCATGACGACCCTCACCGATGCCGAGGCCCTGGAAGGGCTGCGCGACGCCCTCGGACTGCTCAAGGATCGCGAGCAGGTCGCCGAGCGGTTGCTCGAGTCCTCCGCCAAGCACTCCTTCGACCCGGACAGGGAACTGGACTGGGACGCGCCCTTCGAGGAGGGCAAGTGGTTCTGGCCGCCGGAGCTGGTGTCGCTGTACGGCACACCGATGTGGAAGCGGATGAGCGAGGAGCAGCGGATCCTGCTCTCCCGGCACGAGGCGGCGGCGCTGGCCTCGCTGGGCATCTGGTTCGAGATCATCCTGATGCAGCTGCTGGTACGGCACATTTACGACAAGGCGGCGACGAGCGCGCACGTGCGCTACGCGCTGACCGAGATCGAGGACGAGTGCCGGCACTCGAAGATGTTCGCCCGGCTGATCGAGCGCGGCGAGACGCCCTGGTACCCCGTGAGCCGCGCCCACCAGCACCTCGGGCGCCTGTTCAAGACCATCTCCACCACACCCGGCTCGTTCACCGCCACCCTGCTCGGCGAGGAGGTGCTCGACTGGATGCAGCGGCTGACCTTCCCCGACGAGCGGGTGCAGCCGCTGGTCCGCGGGGTCACCCGCATCCACGTCGTGGAGGAGGCCCGGCACGTCCGGTACGCCCGTGAGGAGCTGCGGCGCCAGATGGTCACCGCTCCGAAGTGGTCCCAGGAGTTCACGCGGATCACCTCCGGCGAGTTCGCCCGCGTCTTCTCGGTCGCCTTCGTCAACCCCGAGGTCTACGCCAACGTCGGCCTGGACAAGCGGGAGGCGCTCGCCCAGGTGAAGGCGAGCGGTCACCGGCGGGAGATCATGCAGACCGGAGCGAAGCGGCTGACGGACTTTCTGGACGACATCGGCGTGCTGCGGGGGGTGGGGCGGCGGCTGTGGAGGTCGTCGGGCCTGCTGGCGTAGGGGCGGCTCGTCGTACGGGCGCGGGTGGTACGGGGCCGGCCGTGCGGTTCCCGCGCCCCGTCACATGGGCGTGCCCGCCCGGCGGTGCGACCGCACCCGCCCGGCTACCCTGCCCCATATGACCCCTGCCGCGCCCTCCCCCGCCTATCGACGCCTCAGCGTCGAGGAACGCCGCAGCCAGCTGCTGGACGCCGCACTCACCCTCTTCGCCCACCGGGCCCCGGAGGACGTCTCCCTCGACGACGTGGCGGAGGCGGCCGGGGTCTCCCGCCCCCTGGTGTACCGGTACTTCCCGGGCGGCAAGCAGCAGCTGTACGAGGCCGCCCTGCGTTCCGCCGCCGAGGAGCTGCGGCTCTGCTTCGACGAGCCGCGCGAAGGCCCCCTCCTGCCCCGGCTGTCCCGCGCCCTGGACCGCTACCTCGCCTTCGTCGACCAGCACGACGCCGGCTTCCAGGCCCTGCTCCAGGGCGGCAGCGTGGTCGAGACCTCCCGTACGACCGCCATCGTGGACGGCGTACGCCGGGCCGCGGCCGTGCACATCCTGCGCCACCTCGGCGTCACGGACCCGGGCCCCAGGCTGCGGATGACCGTCCGGATGTGGATCACCGCGGTCGAGGCGGCCTCCCTCATCTGGCTCGACGAGGACAAGCAGCCACCCCTCGGCGAACTGCGCGACTGGCTGGTGGACCAGTTCGTCGCCGTACTCACCGTCACCGCCGCCCGGGACCCGCGGACCGCGTCGGTCGTGGCCGCGCTGGCCTCGGCGGATGGCTGAGACTGGTGCCGTGAAGAGCGAAGAGACCCCCTTCGAGGGCGGGCCCATGGACGGACGGGTCCTGCCCGTGCTCCTCGGGATCACCGGGCACCCGCCGAAGACGTACCGCATCCCGGTCCCCGACCCGCACGGCGGACCGCCCACCGTTGTCGTCTACCGGCGCGAGCCCCGCGGGCAGGGCCGGCTCACCCGGCGCTGGAAGTACGTCCACGATCCCGCCGGCGCCCAGGGCGGCGGCCGGCCCAGGTGGCCGTGGCGGGGGCCACACGCCACGCCGGGAGGCAAGCCGGACGACGCGAACGGGTGACCTCCTTACGCCATCCCGCGCACGGTCGGCGCGCGGGCCGCGCGAGCACGTCACATGCTCACGGTGCGGAGCGGACCCGCCGCCCCGCACCGGAGGTGATGACGTGTCAGGAAGGCTACTGCGCCTGGTGTGTACGGCGACCGTGGCGGCCCACGCCGTTCTCGCAGCCGTACCGGCGGCGGCAGCACCGGAGCCGGCCGCGCCCGAAGAGCGCGGAGTCGCCGCCCTGCTGACGGATCTTCAGCGGCTGTACCGCGAGGCGGAGAAGGCCACCGAGGCCTACAACGCCACCGAGGAGCGGCTGGAGAAGCAGCGCGCCGTGGCACGGCGGCTGGACACCGAGCTGGCCCGCGCCCGGCTCGCCCTGCACGACAGCCGGGGCGCCGCCGGCCGGCTGGCCCGGCAGCAGTACCAGGGCCGCAGCGACATCTCGCCGTACGTCCGCCTGCTGCTCGCCCGTGACCCGCAGCACGCGCTCGAACAGGGGCATGTGATCGGGCAGCTGGCGCTGGAGCGGGCCAGGACGGTGGCGGAGCTGGCCGGCAGCGAGAAGAAGGCCGGCGACCTGGCCCGCAAGGCGCGGGCCGCGCTGGACCGGCAACTCGCCCTCACCGAGCGGCGGAAGAAGCAACGCGACGAGGTGCGCGAGCGGCTCGGCGAGGTGGAGGCGCTGCTCGCCTCGCTCACCGCCGAGCAGCTGACCGCGGTCGCGAAACTGGAGAACGAGGGGATCGCCGAGGCGCAGAGGAAGTTCATGGCCGCCGGCGCTCCGAGCAGCCCTCGTATGCCGACCCAGGAGGGCGACCGTGCGGTGCGCTACGCCGTACGGCAGCTGGGCAAGCCGTACGAATGGGGTGCCGAGGGTCCCCGGTCCTACGACTGCTCGGGACTGACCTCGCAGGCCTGGGCGGACGCCGGGACACCGATCCCGCGCACCAGCCAGGAGCAGTGGGCGCGGCTGAACCGCGTCCCCCTCAAGGAGCTGCGCCCCGGCGATCTGGTCGTGTACTTCCCCGAGGCCACGCACGTGGCGATGTACCTGGGCGACGGCATGGTCGTCCAGGCACCGCGCCCCGGCGCCGAGGTCAAGGTCTCCCCGGTCGCGGCCAACCCCGTCCTCGGCGCCGTTCGCCCCGACCCCCGGGGAAAGCCCCTGCGGCACTACACGCCGCCGAGGCTCCCCGAGGGGGCGATGGACGGGAAGGACGACGGGTACGCCGCGGCGACGGCTCCGGAGCAGCCCCGGCCGCGGGCTACGCCCCCGCGCCCGAGCCGGTGACCTCGGCCAGGTAGGCCGCCGTCCGCTCCGGCTCGTAGAAGAAGTCCTCGAAGTCGGCGGGGTCGTTGAAGCCGTTGGCGAAGCGGTCGGCCACCGGCTGGAGCTGTCCGGCGGCGCCGATCAGGTTGAGGATGTGCTCGGGCGGCGGGGCCAGCATGGCGTTGGTCCACTTGGTGACGTGCCGGGCGGTGGCCCAGTAGCGGTCGAACGTCTGCTGCATCCAGGCCTCGTCGAACGGCTTGTCGCCGTGCTCCAGGATCGCGTCGAGGTAGGCGGCGGCGCACTTGGAGGCCGAGTTGGAGCCCTGGCCGGTGATCGGGTCGTTGGCGACGACGACGTCGGCGACCCCGAGCACCAGACCGCCGCCGGGCAGCCGGCCGACGGGGTTGCGCACGGTCGGGGCGTAGCGGCCGGCGAGGGTGCCGTTCGCGTCGGTCAGTTCGACCTTGGTGGCCCGCGCGTACTCCCACGGAAGGAACTTCTCCAGGAGTTCCAGGGTCAGGGAGAGGTGCTCCGCGGGGTCCTTGACGCCGTGGAAGACGTCCAGCGGGCCGCCGGGTACGCCCTCCCAGAACAGGATGTCGGCGCGGCCGGAGGTCGTGAAGGTCGGCATCACGAACAGTTCGCCGACGCCGGGCACCAGGTTGCAGCGGACCGCGTCGAACTCCGGGTGCTCCGGGCGCGGGCCGAGGCCGTGCACATACGCGACGGCGAGGGCGCGCTGCGGCTCGGCATACGGGGAGCGCTCCGGGTCGCGGGCGAACATCTGCACGAGCTCGCCCTTGCCCGCCGAGACCAGCACGAGGTCGTAGGTGCGGGAGAAGTAGTCGAGGTCGCCGACCGCCGCGCCGTGGATGACCAGCTGGCCGCCGCGCTGCGCGAACGTCTCCATCCAGCCGGCCATCTTGACCCGCTGGTCCACCGACTGGGCGTAGCCGTCCAGCTTGCCCACCCAGTCGATCGCCCGCTGCGAGGGACCCGGGTCGAACGAGCCGGGGGCCGCCACCGAGACGCCGAGTCCCTCGATCTTCGGGGCCTGGGACTCCCAGAAGTTCAGCTTCAGATCGCGCTCGTGCTGCAGGGCCGTGTGGAACATGCACTGCGTCGACATGACCCGGCCCGAGCGGATCTCGTCCGCCGTCCGGTTCGACATCAGGGTGACCTCGTACCCGTGCGACTGGAGTCCGAGGGCGAGCTGGAGTCCGGACTGGCCGGCTCCGACGACGAGTATCTTCCGCATGCGGGTGGTGACTCCTAGGTCGGGTCTACTCAGGTGTTTCGTCGAGCGCGTGGCCGACGAGAGCCAGGAGGGTCTCGATCGCGGAGATCCGGCGCCGCGCATCCATGATCATGACAGGTATGTGCCGCGGGATCGTCAACGCCTCCCGCACGTCCTCCACCTCGAAGCGCTCACTGCCTTCGAAGTGGTTGACCGCCACGACGTACGGCAGCCCGCAGCTCTCGAAGTAGTCGAGCGCCGGGAAGCAGTCCTTGAGCCGGCGGGTGTCGGCCAGCACGACCGCACCGATCGCACCGCGCACCAGGTCGTCCCACATGAACCAGAACCGCTGCTGGCCCGGCGTGCCGAACAGGTAGAGGACCAGGTCGTCGTCGAGCGTGATGCGGCCGAAGTCCATGGCCACCGTGGTGGTCAGCTTGCCCGGCGTGGCGGTGAGGTCGTCGGTCTCCTCGCTCGCCTCGGTCATCAGCGCCTCGGTCTGCAACGGCGTGATCTCCGAGACGGACGTGACCATTGTGGTCTTGCCGACCCCGAAGCCGCCCGCCACCACGATCTTGGTGGCGATCGGGGCACGGGTGCGGTCCGTCTGCCAGGACCTCAGGTTCTCGTCGGGATCGACGAGGGGGGAGACGCCACGAGCGGCGTCAGAGACGACGGAGTCCACTCAGCACCCTTTCCAGCAGTGCGCGGTCCGGCCGGCCCGTGCCGTGACCGGTTCCCGTTCCGTACACACGGATCTTTCCCTGGTCCGCGAGATCACTCAGAAGCACGCGGACCACGCCGAGCGGCATCTTCAGCAGCGCGGCGATCTCGGCCACCGTCCGCATCCGGCGGCAGAGTTCGACGATGGCCCGCAGCTCCGGCATGACCGTGGACCGCAGGGAACCGTTCGTCAGTTCCTTGCGCTCCTCGGGCGCCTCCAGCGCGGCTGTGCTCGTGACGAAGGTCTCCACCAGCAGCACGTGCCCGAAGCGGGTACGGCCGCCGGTGAGCGAGTAGGGACGGACGCGGGCGGGCTTGCGGTCGCCGCCGCGCACCGGGAGCTTGTTCGGCGTACCGGGCGTACTGCTCATCGGGTACCCCCCGTCGGTTCGGACTCCAGGGATTTGCGCAGCTCGCTGCGGAGTTCGGGGGTCAGGACATGGCCGGCGCGTCCCACGAACAGCGCCATGTGGTACGCCACCACGCTCATGTCGCAGTCCGCGGAGCCGTGCACGCCGAGCAGCGAGCCGTCGCTGATCGACATCACGAACAGGCTGCCCTCGTCCATCGCGACCATGGTGTGTTTCACCGGGCCGAACTCCAGCACCTTGGCCGCGCCGATGGTGAGGCTGCCGATGCCGGAGACGATGGTGGCCAGGTCGGCGGAGGAGCCGCGCGGGCCGGTGGGCCGCGTCTCGCGCGCCTCACGCGCGGCCGCGTTCGCCCCGGGGTCGGAGGAGAGCAGCATCAGCCCGTCCGAGGAGACGACGGCGACGGACTGGATGCCGGGCACCTCCTCGACCAGGTTCGTCAGCAGCCAGTGCAGATTGCGGGCCTCACTGCTCAGTCCGAACGTGCTGGGCGCGGTCAACTGCTTGCCTCCTCGACGGTGCCCCCCGTGGACTCTTCGGCATGTGCGTGTGCTTGGTCGGTCTCCGCGGTGTCGCGGCTCGTGGTCTCGTGCGCCCGCTCCGGTGCCCCGCCGGACGGCGCCGGCGTGCCCCCCGTCCGCTCGGCCATCTCGGCCTCGACGTCGCGCCGGCCGGCCTCGGCGCCCTGGCGGAAGCCGCCCAGGCGACGGCGCAGGGCGTCGGCGTCGACGGAGCCGCTGCGGGGCAGGGGCGCCGACGCGGGCGCGTTGATCTTCGGCGTGCGCTTGGGCAGCCCCTTGTCGGTGACGAGCTCGGTCTCGTCCCCCTCGTCGGGGGTGCGCTCGTGCGTGTCGGGGCCGATGGCGTAAGGGTCGAAAGCAGGGGGCGCCGGGGGCTGGACGGGGGCCGGGGCCGGCTCGGTCGCCGGGCGCGCCGGGTCCTGGGGCCGCTCGCCCTGCGGGGCGTGCCCGGCGGCCGGGTCCGGGACGATCGGCCACGCCGGACGCCGGCCCGCGTCCTGGTCCTGGTTTTGGTCCTGGTCCTGGTCGGCGGGCCGGTCCCGGAGCCGGTCCGCGTCGGGGCGCGGCTCGGGATCCGGCTGGGCCGGCCGGTCGTCCCGCCGGTCCGCCTGCGCACCCGGGTGGGTCCGCGTGCCCGGCTCCCCAGGCACCTCCCGGCCCCGGTCCGTCTCGCCGCCCGGCCCTGCGGCGGCCTCCCGGTCCTGCCCGGTCCCTTGGCGCGGCACCGTCTCCGCCTCCGGGCCGTCCGGTGCCGCGCGGCGCCGGCCGGTGCCCCGGTCCAGGTCCTGGCCCTTGCCGGGCTCACCAGGCTGTTCCGGTACCAGGAGTTCCATCGTGGTCTCGGCCGGCGACTCGGGAAGCTCCCGCTCGGCCGCCGGCCCCTGCGCCCGTACCGTGCGCTCCGCCAGCGCCACCAGCGGGTCGCCGTTCTCCGAGCGGCCGTGCAGGACGTTGGAGTTGGCCTCCGCGTCGGCACCCGGCAGGGAGAAGCCCTGCGCGCCCTCGGAGAGGGAGGCGGGCGTGGGGGCCGGAACGGCGGCGGCCGACGCCTCGGCGAGCAGCGACTGCGGCAGGACCACGACGGCGGCGATGCCACCCTGCTTCTGCTCGCGCAGCTGCACGCGCACCCCGTGCCGGTGGGCGAGCCTGGCGACGACATACAGTCCGAGCCCCAGACCGTCCTCGCCCTCCTGGTCGTACGGCGAACCGGGGTCGAAGTCGGACAGCCGGGCGTTGAGCCGGGTCATCCGCTCGTCGGTCATGCCGATGCCCTCGTCCTGGACGGAGAGCATCACCTCGCCGTTCTCCAGGAGCCAGCCGGAGACCTCGACGGGCAGGTCGGGCGGGGAGAACGAGGTGGCGTTCTCCAGGAGTTCGGCCAGCAGGTGGGACAGGTCGTCGGCGGCGAACCCGGCGATGTGCGCGTGCGGCGGCAGGGCGGTGATCCGGACCCGCTCGTACCGCTCGATCTCGCTGACCGCGGCCCGTACGACGTCGACCACCGGGACCGGGTTCGCGTGCTGCTGGACGTGCTCGGTGCCGGCCAGCACGAGGAGGTTCTCGCTGTGCCGGCGCATGACGGTGGCGAAGTGGTCGAGCTTGAAGAGGGTGGCGAGCCGCTCGGGGTCCTGCTCGCGCTCCTCCAGTCCCTCGATGACACCGAGCTGCCGCTCCACCAGGCCGAGGGTGCGCAGCGCGAGGTTGACGAAGGTGCCGCCGATGCTGCCGCGCAGGCGCTCCAGCTGGGCGGCCGAGTCGGCGAGTTCGGCGCGCAGCCCCTCACGGGCGTCGGCCATCTTCTGCCGCTGCCCGACCAGGTGCTTGCGGTCGGACTCCAGGGTGGTGATCCGCCCGTGCAGGGCGACGGCGTGCGCGTGCAGGGCGTTGACGGACCGGACGACCTGGGCGAACTCGTCGTTGCGGCCGGTGAACTTGACCGGTTCCACGGCGGCCGGGTCCTCGGCGGCCGCCAGCCGGGCGGAGCCGAGGCGCAGCACGGCGAGCGGGCGGGTGAGGCTTCGGGCCATGCCGGTGGCGACGCCGACGGCGAGCAGCATCAGGGCGCCGAGGATCGCGATGCGGATCTCCAGGGCGCTGACGTCGTCGTCGCGCAGCTGCTCCAGGGCGGTGGTGCGGCGCTCGTAGAGGGAGGACTCGACGCCGCGCATCAGGTCGACACGGGCGGTGAGGGTGGCGTTCAGCTTCTCGGCGCTGGTGCCGAGGTCCTGGTCGGACAGGGTGGGCTGGTCGGTGAGGGCGGCCAGGTACGTCTCGGCGTTGTTGACCTCGGGGCCGGTGACCGTGGAGTCGTAGGTGGCGCGGGCCGCCTTGGTGGCGGTGTCGTGGAAGTCGGCGAGCGCGGACTCGGAGCGCAGCCGGGCCTGCTGGGCGGCGGCGGTGAGGGCGTCGCGCTGCTTGCCGTCGGCCTCGGAGGAGACGCTGGTCTCGGTGGTCAGGCCGGTGACGGGGTCGTAGACCGACTCGGTGCTGCTGGGCACGCTGAGGGCGGCGAGGAGCAGGCCCCGGGTGGCGGCGGCCTGCTGGACGGCGGTGTCGAGTTCGGCGAGGGCGTACGCGCCGGAGCCCGCGCGGGGCGGGAGCTGTTCGGCCAGGTCCTCGGCGAGCCGGTGGAGTTCGGCGATGGCGCCGGAGTAGGCCTCGTGCGCTTCGAGAGCGCCGCTCTGTCCGGTGAGCGCCGCTCGCCGCACGCTCGCGATGCCGTCCAGGTCCTCACGCAGCTGGGTGGGGGTGTCGGTGCCGGCGCGCATCTCCTCGACCTGCCGGTCGACCCGCGCGCTGCGCTGCTCCGAGGGCGCCTTGGACTTGGGCCGGCCCGCCGCGATGTAGGAGGTGACCTCGTCGCGCTCGTCCGCGAGGGAGTGGGCGAGCGTGAGCGCGTCCTGCGTCTGCCCGCTCAGGGTCACCAGGTCCTGGCTGTCGCTCAGCTGCCCGGAGGCGGCTATCACGGAGGGTGTGCCCGCACCGGCGATGGCGGCGGCCACGACCGCCACGGCCACGATGAGCCGGTTGCGTACGTGGGTGGGGCGGCCCCTGCCGACAGAGGTGCGCTCCGCGCCCCCCTCGGAGGCCGCCTGCTTGCCTGTGCGCCGAGGCCGCGTCATCTGCACCGGTGCTCACATTCCTGACTCGTGTACCCATGGGCCCGGGTGACGTCCCGTCAACTGGTGTGCACACCACCCGGTACGTACGGTCCCCGACCCTCCCAGTGCCGGTGGTCAGTCATCGCACATCACCCGACCGGCCACCCGAAGGAGTGAACATCGGAGGGGAGTTGGCGGGCAAGTTCCTCCGGCGCTTGCGACGGCCCGCGACAGCGCGCCGGTTGGACGTCTGCGGCGGGCTTTGGCAGTATTCGCCGCCACGCCTTCCCGGAGTCCGCCATTCCAACCCAAATCCGGCGCCTGACCTGCGGCGGTACGGCGATTCGACGACCCTTGCCACCCTTCTGCACACGCTGTGAAGGGCTCGTGCAGACTGGCCTGATGCGCACGGAACTACTCTCCCGGCCCGGTGACCCGGCTCACCCCAACGAGGACTTCGCCGGCGTCGGACTGCCCGCCTGCGGACAGGGCGGTTCCCTCGTGGTGCTGGACGGAGTGACCCCGCCACGGGACGGCACCGGCTGTCTGCATTCCGTTCACTGGTACACCGCGCGCCTGGGCGGCGCCCTGACCGAACTGACCGTTTCACTGCCGGATGTCCCCCTGTACGACGCCCTGGCCCGCGCCATCGCGCGTACCGCTGATGCACACCGGGCAACCTGTGACCTTTCTCACCCACGAACCCCACAGGCAACGGTGGTCCTCGCCCGCTGGTCGCGGGAGACCGTCGAGTACCTGGTGCTGTCCGACTCGGCCCTGCTGGTCGAGTCCCCCGACGGCCTGGTCACGCCCTGCCTCGACGACCGCCTGGCCCGGCTCCCCCGGGCGACCCTGGCGACCGACGCACTGGTCGACGCCACGGTCCGCAACAAGGAGGGCGGGTTCTTCACGGCCGCCGCGGATCCCTCGGTGGCCGCGCGAGCCGTGACCGGGGTGCTGCCGCGCGACCGGGTGCGGGCGCTGGCCGCCCTGACGGACGGCGCGAGCCGGTGGACGGAGACGTTCCGCGAGGGCGACTGGACGGACCTGTTCACCTTCGTCCGCAAGCAGGGCGCCGAGGCCCTGATCGACCGGGTACGGACGCTGGAGACCGCCGACCGCGAGGAACGGACGTACCTGGGCCGCAGCAAGACCCACGACGACGCGACGGTCGTGTACGCGGAGCTGTGAGCGCCGGCGCTACTTCTCCATCCCGGAGTTCAGCTGGTGCAGCAGCCGGGCGAGTTCCGCCACCTCACGGCGGTCCCAGTGGTCCAGCTTGCTGACGTAACGGGCACGGCGGGCCTCCCGGACCCGCTGCACCCGGGTGCGCCCTTCCTCGGTGAGGTGCACCAGCCAGGCGCGGCCGTCCGCCGGATCGGGTTCGCGGGCCACCAGGCCCAGTTCCTCCAGGGCGCGCAGCTGACGGGACATGGTGGCCTTGCCGATCCCGATGTAGGCGGCGAGGTCCGTGGCCCGCTGCCGGCCGCACTCGTCCAGGCGTACGAGCAGTCCGTACGCCGCGGATTCCAGGTCGGGGTGGACCTCGCGGGCCATCTCGCCCTGGTTGGCGCGGGCCCGCCGCAGGAACACCGTCAGTTCGCGTTCCAGCTCCAGGAACTCGTGGTCCACACCACTTCGCGAGGCGTCCGCCTCGTCGTGCTGCCTGCCGTCGTTTCCACCCTCGCGCACGTCAGCACCTGATCCGTATTCCTGGTCGTGAAAGTTGCCGCCGACGGCGGTCATCACCGCAGCTCTGTCAGTATTTCGCAGCCAGGGACCGACGGCAGCCTCCGGACCCCCGCACCGCCGTGGACGGGCATCGGCGGGAGCGCCGCCCCGCCCCGCCGGGGCGGGAAGGGGCGGCGGGGCGGCGGGGCCGTGCGGTGAGGCCGGTCGGGTGTGCTCACTTGACGACCACACCGCCGGAGCCGTCAGGGGCAGGTGGGGGAGGCACCGGGGCCGGCTGGGGAGCGGGGGCAGGGGCCGGAGCGGGGGCAGGGGCCGGGGCCGGGGCCGGGGCCGGCTGCGGAGCCGGAGCAGGGGCCGGCTGCGTGTCGGTGGAGCCGCTGCCGGTGTCTCCCGGCTTGCCGGGGGCGGACCCGTCGGGGTGGCCGTCGGGGCACGGCCGGCCGTTGCCGCCACCGCTGCCACTGCCCCCGCGACCGTCCTGGCCGTCCCGGCCGCCGCAGTTGCCCCGGCCGCCGCGGCCGCCGTTGCCACCTGTGCCGCTCTGGCCCGGCGCGGTACAGACGGGCGGGACGGTGCCCGTGCCGTCGCCGCCGTTGCCGCCGTCGCCTCCGTCGCCGGGGCGGCAGTAGTCGTCGTGGCGGTCGTGACGGTCCTTCTTCTTGTGCTTCTTCTTGTGCTTCTTCTCCCTGTGATCGTCATGCTTCTTCTCGTCGCCGTGCTTCTTCTGGTCGCCGTGCTTCTTCTGGTCGCCGAATTCGATCGACTGGACCTGATGGGGGGCCGCGGGTGCGGCGGACACCGTGCCGGCCGGTACGAGTACGCCGGCTGCCGCGAGGAGAATGGAGGCGACGGTGGTCATTGTGTATGCGCAAGCCTTGTGTTCCATGAGAGCTACTTCCCTGTCAGTACGGACCAGTCGCGTTCGAGATATGCCTTTCGCCAGGCCTCGACCTCGCTCTTCGGCATGTGGTACTTATCGGCGATCTGGGCCTCGGTGGCGCCGTCGTTGATCAGGACGAGTACGACTCGGACCTTGTCCGCCACGGAGAGGTCCGCTTTCGCCTTGTCCGGCAGGTCGCTGTACTCGGTGCATTCGTCGGTGCCGGGTTCACCGGGTTCACCGGGTCGGCCGCTGTCGCCGCCGTCCCCTCCCCTGCCGCCGTCGCCGCCCGCGCCGCATCCCGCGGAATCGGTGGAGACGGAAGCGTCCTCCGTAGTCGTGGACCGGTGGTCCGGTGCGGGGTCCGAGCCCGCGCGGGGGGCACAGGCGGCGCCTGCCGCGAAGGCGAGGGCGGCCAGCGCAAGGGCGATCGAACGTCGCCGGAGCTGGAATGACATGAGGTTCTCCAGGTAGGTGAGACGGGGCGGGGGGGGGGGGGGGGGTTGGGGGGGGCCCCCCCCCCCCCCCCCCCCCCGCCGCTCGGGGTCACTCGGCGTTGCCGCCGTTACCGCCGTCGCCGCCTACGACGCCACCAGCACCGCCGTTACCACCGGCACCACCGGTCGTCCCACCATTGCCACCGGTGCCGCCGTCACCGCCCCGGACACCACCAGCACCGCCGTTGCCACCGGCACCACCGGTCCCGCCCTTGTTGTGGTCGCCCTTCTTGTGCTTGTCCTTCTTGTGGTCCTTCTTGTCCTTCTTGTGGTCCTTCCACTTGTGGTCGTCGTGCTTGTTCTTGTGCTCGTGCTTGTCATGCTGGGAAATCGCGGTCACCGACGAAGTGGGCGTCGAGGACGCGGAGGCCGCACTCGCCGGCAGAATTACACCTCCGACGGCCACCACGGTCGATGCCACTATTGTCGCGATACGGATTCCGCGCTTCTGCCGGGATTCCTGCTTGTTTTCGTTCGTACGAGTCATGGTTTTTCTCCTGCCTTTCCGAGGGGCCCTTGCCTTTTCCGGTGTTTCCGGTGTGGCCCGCACTTCAAGTAGGCAGGAACGACGGAACGCGGTCACGTTCCGACGACTCGGGACTTGACGCCTCTATGAATCCCGGATACGGCAAAGGCCCGGGCCTCCCTCACGGGACCCGGGCCTTGCCCTTCCGATCGCGTCCGTCACGCCGCGACCGGAACCTCCGGCGCCGCGCCGTTGGTGGCCGGCGACAGCGCCAGCTCCAGGACCTGACGGACATCGGTGACGGCGTGGACGTCGAGCTTGTCCAGCACCTCCGCCGGGACGTCGTCCAGGTCGGGCTCGTTGCGCTTGGGGATGATCACGGTGGTGACACCCGCCCGGTGCGCGGCGAGCAGCTTCTGCTTCACCCCGCCGATCGGCAGCACCCGGCCGGTCAGCGAGACCTCGCCGGTCATCGCCACGTCCGTGCGGACCAGGCGCCCGGAGAGCAGCGAGGCCAGCGCGGTCGTCATGGTGATGCCCGCGCTCGGGCCGTCCTTCGGCACCGCGCCCGCCGGGAAGTGGATGTGCGCGCCCCGGTCCTTGAGGTCGGCGACCGGCAGCTCCAGCTCGGCGCCGTGGCTGCGCAGGAAGGACAGCGCGATCTGGGCGCTCTCCTTCATCACGTCGCCCAGCTGGCCCGTCAGGGTCAGGCCCGCCGCGCCCGTCTCCGGGTCGGCCAGCGACGCCTCGACGTACAGCACGTCACCACCGGCACCCGTGACCGCGAGCCCGGTCGCGACACCCGGCACCGCCGTGCGCCGCTCCGCCGGGTCCTGGGCGGACTCGGGGACGTGGTGCGGCCGGCCGATCAGGTCCCGCAGGTGCTCGTCGGTGACGGTGAAGGGCAGCTTCCGCTCCCCCAGCTCGTGCTGGGCGGCGACCTTGCGCAGCAGCCGCGCGACGGACCGCTCCAGGTTGCGCACGCCCGCCTCGCGGGTGTACTCGCCGGCCAGCTTGCGCAGCGCGCTCTCGTCGAGGGTCACCTCGTCCTTCTCCAGCCCGGCGCGCTCCAGCTGACGCGGCACCAGGTGGTCGCGGGCGATGACGACCTTCTCGTCCTCCGTGTATCCGTCGAGGCGGACCAGCTCCATACGGTCCAGCAGCGCTTCCGGGATGGCCTCCAGCACGTTGGCGGTGGCCAGGAAGACCACGTCGGACAGGTCCAGTTCGACTTCGAGGTAGTGATCGCGGAACGTGTGGTTCTGCGCGGGGTCCAGGACCTCCAGCAGGGCGGCGGCCGGGTCGCCCCGGAAGTCGGAGCCCACCTTGTCGATCTCGTCGAGCAGCACGACCGGGTTCATCGACCCGGCCTCCTTGATGGCCCGGACGACACGGCCCGGCAGCGCGCCGACGTAGGTGCGCCGGTGTCCACGGATCTCGGCCTCGTCGCGCACGCCGCCGAGGGCGACCCGCACGAACTTGCGTCCCATGGCGTGCGCCACGGACTCGCCGAGGCTCGTCTTGCCGACGCCGGGCGGGCCGACCAGCGCCAGCACGGCACCGCCACGCCGCCCGCCGACGACACCGAGCCCCCGCTCGGCACGCCGCTTGCGCACCGCCAGGTACTCGGTGATCCGCTCCTTGACGTCCTCGAGGCCGGCGTGCTCGGCGTCCAGCACGGCCTTCGCGCCCTGGATGTCGTAGGCGTCCTCGGTCCGCTCGTTCCACGGCAGTTCGAGCACGGTGTCGAGCCAGGTGCGGATCCAGGAGCCCTCGGGCGACTGGTCCGAGGAACGCTCCAGCTTGTCGACCTCCTTGAGCGCGGCCTCACGGACCTTCCCGGGCAGGTCGGCGGCCTCGACGCGGGCCCGGTAGTCGTCCGGCTCCTCACCCTCCTGCTCGCCGTTCAGCTCGCGCAGCTCCTTGCGGACGGCTTCCAGCTGACGCCTCAGCAGGAACTCCCGCTGCTGCTTGTCGACGCCTTCCTGGACGTCCTTGGCGATGGTCTCGGCGACGTCCTGCTCGGCGATGTGGTCGCGCAGCTGCTGGGTGGCGAGCCTCAGCCGGGCCACCGGGTCGGCGGTCTCCAGCAGCTCGATCTTCTGGTCGAGGGTCAGGAAGGGCGAGTACCCCGAGTTGTCGGCGAGCGCGGACACGTCGTCGATGGCCTGGACCCGGTCGACGACCTGCCAGGCGCCGCGCTTCTTCAGCCAGGCGGAGGCCAGTGCCTTGTACTCCTTGACCAGTTCGGTCACGTGCCCGGGCAACGGGTCCGGAACGGTCTCGTCGACGCCGGTCCCCTCGACCCACAGCGCCGCACCCGGCCCGGTCGTCCCGGCGCCGATCCGCACCCGGCTCCGGCCCCGGATCAGGGCGCCCGGGTCGCCGTCGGCGAGCCGTCCGACCTGCTCGACCGTGCCGAGCACCCCGGTGGCCGTGTAACTGCCGTCGTTGCGCGGCACCAGCAGCACCCGGGGCTTGCCGGGCGTGGCACGGGCGGCGGCCTGCGCGGCCTCCACCGCGGCCCGGACGTCCGGGTCGCTCAGATCCAGCGGAACCACCATGCCGGGCAGGACGACCTCGCCGTCGAGCGGCAGCACGGGCAGGACGAGCGGAGTGAACGCCGTGGACTCAGCAGCCATGATCTTCCCTTCGGCAGTCAAGTTGAGCTATGCCGACTCAATGCTCGGACCTGACGCATTGTTCCCCCGGCCGCGTTCGCTATGAGCGATCAAGAGGAAGGGCTGGTGAGAGGCCGATGAGGAACGGCGCGGGACAGGAGGGCATCCGGCGAGCCCGTCCGTAACCCTCCGTCCACCCGGTCTCCGTGATTCCGTCAACATTCCGTCAGAGGAGTGCCAGGATGGACGGATGCCCACCCTCCACGACATCCCCGAAGTCCTGGACCGTCGCGACGGCCCCTACGGCGAGGTGGTACTGCGACGGCACGGTGCGCTGCTCCAGATCATCGCCAACGGCTGCTTCCTGATGGACACCTCCGACGGACGTTCGGAACGCCTGCTGGTCGACGCCGCGCGCGACGCACTCGGCGACCGTCCCGACCCGCACGTGCTGATCGGCGGCCTCGGCGTCGGATTCTCGCTCGCACATGCCGCGGGCAACCCGCGTTGGGGCCGGATCACGGTGGTCGAGCGGGAGCGCGCGGTCATCGACTGGCACCGCGAGGGGCCCTTTTCCATCATCTCGGGCAAAGCCCTGGCCGACCCGCGCACCCGGATCGTCGAAGCGGATCTGATCGATTACGTCAATGAGACTTGCGACACGTTCGACGCACTGTGCCTGGACATCGACAACGGGCCCGACTGGACCGTCACGGAGGCCAACTCGGGGCTGTACTCGAAGGCCGGACTCGCAGGCTGCGCACGGGTGTTGAGGCCCGGCGGGGTGCTCGCCGTATGGTCGGCGAAACCTTCCCCGGAATTTGAAGGAACCTTGCGGAATGCCGGTTTCCGGCATGTGCGTACCGAAGAGATCCCGGTTGCCCGGGGCGTTCCCGACGTCGTGCACCTCGGCGTACGACCTGAATAGCCGAGCTGCGGCGACTCCCCGTACTCTGCTTGCCTGACGCCGATCATTCAAGCGTCAATCGCAGTCATGGGATCACCCCACGGATTCCGGAAAGCACACTTCAGGGGCGGGCGATGGAGCAGACACACACCTCCCACAACGGCACTGCGGCGGCCACCCCGGGCGCTCAGCGCCGGGTTCTGGTGGTCGAGGACGACCCGACGATCGTCGACGCCATCGCGGCCCGCCTGCGCGCCGAGGGATTCCTCGTGCAGACCGCCGGTGACGGTCCGGCCGCCGTCGACACCGCCGAGGCATGGCAGCCCGATCTGCTGATCCTCGACATCATGCTGCCGGGCTTCGACGGCCTGGAGGTCTGCCGGCGTGTGCAGGCCCAGCGGCCGGTGCCGGTGCTGATGCTCACCGCGCGCGACGACGAGACCGACATGCTGGTGGGACTCGGCGTCGGCGCCGACGACTACATGACGAAGCCCTTCTCCATGCGTGAGCTGGCCGCACGCGTGCACGTGCTGCTGCGCCGCGTGGAGCGGGCCGCGGTCGCGGCCGCCACGCCCCGCAGCGGCATCCTGCGCCTCGGCGAGCTGGAGATCGACCACGCGCAGCGCCGGGTCCGGGTGCGCAGCGAGGACGTGCACCTCACGCCCACCGAGTTCGACCTGCTCGTATGCCTGGCGAACACCCCGCGCGCGGTGCTCTCCCGCGAGCAGCTGCTGGCCGAGGTGTGGGACTGGGCGGACGCCTCCGGCACCCGGACCGTCGACAGCCACATCAAGGCGCTGCGCCGGAAGATCGGTGCCGAGCGGATCCGTACGGTGCACGGCGTGGGCTACGCGCTGGAGACACCGACGCCATGAGCGAAGGGCGGCCGGCCGCACGGAGGAGCCCCGGGGAACCCTGGGGCGGCGTACGCCCGTTCTCGATCAAGACCAAGCTGGGTGCGCTGGTCGTCATCTCGGTGCTGATCACCACCGGCCTGATGATGATCGCCCTGCGCACCGAGACGGAGCTGCGCTTCATCACGGTCTTCTCGATGATCGCCACACTGCTGATAACGCAGTTCGTGGCGCACTCGCTCACCTCCCCCCTGGACGAGATGAACGCGGTGGCCCGCTCGATCTCGCACGGCGACTACACCCGCCGGGTGCGGGAGAACCGCTGGGACGAGCTGGGCGACCTGGCCGTCACCATCAACCGCATGGCCGACGACCTGGAGGCCGAGGACCGCCAGCGCAAGGAGCTGGTGGCCAACGTCTCGCACGAGCTGAGGACCCCGATCGCGGGTCTGCGCGCCGTGCTGGAGAACATCGTGGACGGCGTCACCCGTGCCGACCCCGAGACCATGCGCACGGCCCTGCAGCAGACCGAGCGGCTGGGGCGGCTGGTCGAGACGCTGCTGGACCTGTCCCGCCTGGACAACGGCGTCGTACCGCTGAAGCAGCGGCGGTTCGAGGTGTGGCCGTACCTGTCCGGGGTGCTGAAGGAGGCCAACATGGTCGCCTCCGCCCGGGCGGCCATCGCCTCCGGGTCGGGCAGTCACACCCGTACGGACGTCCATCTGCACCTCGACGTCTCCCCGCCGGAGCTGACCGCGCACGCCGACCCGGAGCGGATCCACCAGGTCGTCGCCAACCTCATCGACAACGCGGTCAAGCACAGCCCGCCCCACGGCCGTGTGACGGTGAAGGCCCGGCGCGGCTCGCTGCCGGAGTCGCTGGAGCTGGAGGTCCTGGACGAGGGCCCGGGAATCCCCCGCTCCGAGTGGCATCGCGTCTTCGAGCGGTTCAACCGGGGTGCGGTCAGCCGGCCGCACGGCCCCGGCAGCGACGGCGGCACCGGCCTCGGCCTGGCGATCGCCCGCTGGGCGGTGGATCTGCACGGCGGCCGGATCGGAGTGGCCGAATCCGAGCGAGGTTGCCGGATTCTCATCACTCTTCCAGGTCTGCCTTCTGTGCCAAGTTGACGTAAAGTTCGAAGCGGAGCCGCAAGATCCACGGGCGTCCGCACAGCAGGACACGTGTGATCAGGCAGAGGCCCGCGCCGCGTACGCGCCGGGCCCGGGTCGCCGCACCCCTTTCGCACCGGAACCACGCTTGTTTCCCGCCATTTCAAACCCCGAAACACGCCCTTCGATGTGACTTGCACGACGTTGAACGGGCCCGGCCTCACCTTCCCGGTCATGGAGGCGTAGCCTTGATTCCCGCTGTCCATCACCTTGTGAAGCGGAAGAGGGCGGTTGCCGCCGTGTCGCCACAGTCCCCCAGTAACGCATCGAGTGTCTCGACCGACGCAGACCAAGCGGGCAAGAATCCCGCGGCCGCGTTCGGTCCGAACGAGTGGCTCGTCGACGAGATCTATCAGCAGTACCTCCAGGACCCGAATTCGGTAGACCGCGCCTGGTGGGACTTCTTCGCCGACTACAAGCCGGGGGCGGCTGCCACCCCGGCGCCTGCGGCCCCCGCGGCCGCGGGGGCCGCGGAGACCACCGGCGCCGCTCAGGCGCCCGTCCAGGCCGCTCCGGCCGCGCCTGCCGCCCCGAAGCCCGCCGCGGCCGCTCCTGCCCCGGCCCCTGCGCAGCCCAAGGCCCCGGCCCCGGCTCCCGCCCCGGCCGCCGCCAAGCCGCAGCAGCCGAAGGCCAAGGCCGCCGAGCCCGCCGCCGGCCCCGCCGACGGCCCCGAGCTGGTCACGCTGCGCGGCCCGGCCGCCGCCGTCGCGAAGAACATGAACGCCTCGCTGGAGCTGCCGACGGCCACCTCGGTCCGCGCGGTCCCGGTGAAGCTGCTGTTCGACAACCGCATCGTCATCAACAACCACCTCAAGCGCGCCCGGGGCGGGAAGATCTCCTTCACGCACCTGATCGGCTACGCGATGGTGCAGGCCATCAAGGCCATGCCGGCGATGAACCACTCGTTCGGCGAGAAGGACGGCAAGCCGACCCTGGTCAAGCCGCCGCACATCAACCTCGGCCTCGCCATCGACCTGGTCAAGCCCAACGGCGACCGCCAGCTCGTCGTAGCGGCGATCAAGAAGGCCGAGACGCTGAACTTCTTCGAGTTCTGGCAGGCCTACGAGGACATCGTCCGCCGCGCCCGTGACGGCAAGCTGACGATGGACGACTTCACCGGCGTGACGGTCTCCCTGACCAACCCGGGCGGTCTCGGCACCGTCCACTCGGTGCCGCGCCTGATGCCCGGCCAGTCGGTGATCATGGGCGTCGGCTCCATGGACTACCCGGCGGAGTTCCAGGGCACCTCCCAGGACACCCTGAACAAGCTCGGCATCTCCAAGGTCATGACGCTCACGTCGACCTACGACCACCGGGTGATCCAGGGCGCCGCCTCCGGCGAGTTCCTGCGCCAGGTCGCCAACCTGCTGCTCGGCGAGAACAACTTCTACGACGAGATCTTCGAGGCGCTGCGCATCCCCTACGAGCCGGTCCGCTGGCTCAAGGACATCGACGCCTCGCACGACGACGACGTCACCAAGGCCGCCCGGGTCTTCGAGCTGATCCACTCCTACCGGGTCCGCGGCCACGTCATGGCGGACACCGACCCGCTGGAGTACCGCCAGCGCAAGCACCCCGACCTGGACATCACCGAGCACGGCCTCACCCTGTGGGACCTGGAGCGCGAGTTCGCGGTCGGCGGCTTCTCGGGCAAGTCCCTGATGAAGCTGCGCGACATCCTCGGCGTGCTGCGCGACTCGTACTGCCGCACCACCGGCGTCGAGTTCATGCACATCCAGGACCCCAAGCAGCGCAAGTGGATCCAGGACCGCATCGAGCGCCCGCACTCCAAGCCGGAGCGCGAGGAGCAGCTGCGCATCCTGCGCCGGCTGAACGCCGCGGAGGCCTTCGAGACCTTCCTGCAGACGAAGTACGTCGGCCAGAAGCGCTTCTCCCTGGAGGGCGGCGAGTCCGTCATCCCGCTGCTGGACGCGGTCATCGACAGCGCGGCCGAGTCCCGCCTGGACGAGGTCGTCATCGGCATGGCCCACCGCGGCCGGCTGAACGTGCTGGCCAACATCGTCGGCAAGTCGTACGCCCAGATCTTCCGCGAGTTCGAGGGCAACCTCGACCCGAAGTCGATGCACGGCTCCGGCGACGTGAAGTACCACCTGGGCGCCCAGGGCACCTTCACGGGCCTGGACGGCGAGCAGATCACGGTCTCGCTGGCCGCGAACCCCTCGCACCTGGAGGCGGTCGACCCGGTCCTGGAGGGCATCGCCCGCGCCAAGCAGGACATCATCAACAAGGGCGGCACGGACTTCACGGTCCTGCCCGTGGCGATCCACGGCGACGCGGCCTTCGCGGGCCAGGGCGTGGTGGCCGAGACGCTGAACATGTCCCAGCTGCGGGGCTACCGCACCGGCGGCACGGTCCACGTGGTCATCAACAACCAGGTCGGCTTCACCGCCGCGCCCGAGTCCTCGCGTTCCTCCATGTACGCGACGGACGTGGCGCGCATGATCGAGGCGCCGATCTTCCACGTGAACGGCGACGACCCCGAGGCCGTCGTGCGTGTCGCCCGTCTGGCCTTCGAGTTCCGCCAGGCGTTCAACAAGGACGTGGTGATCGACCTCATCTGCTACCGCCGCCGCGGTCACAACGAGTCGGACAACCCGGCGTTCACGCAGCCGCTGATGTACGACCTGATCGACAAGAAGCGCTCGGTGCGCAAGCTCTACACCGAGTCCCTGATCGGTCGCGGCGACATCACCCTGGAAGAGGCCGAGCAGGCCCTGCAGGACTACCAGGGCCAGCTGGAGAAGGTCTTCACCGAGGTCCGCGAGGCCACCTCGCAGCCGGCGACGGTCCAGACCCCGGACGCGCAGGCCGAGTTCCCGGTCGCCGTGAACACCTCCGTCTCCTCGGAGATCGTCAAGCGGATCGCCGAGTCCCAGGTCAACATCCCCGACCACATCACCGTCCACCCGCGTCTGCTGCCGCAGCTGCAGCGCCGGGCGTCGATGGTCGAGGACGGCACGATCGACTGGGGCATGGGCGAGACCCTCGCCTTCGGCTCGCTGCTGCTGGAGGGTGTCCCGGTCCGGCTCGCCGGCCAGGACTCCCAGCGCGGCACCTTCGGGCAGCGGCACGCGGTCATCATCGACCGCAGCACCGGCGAGGAGTACACGCCGCTGCAGTACCTGTCGGAGGACCAGGCACGTCTGAACGTCTACAACTCGCTGCTGTCCGAGTACGCCGCGATGGGCTTCGAGTACGGCTACTCGCTGGCCCGCCCCGACGCACTCGTGCTGTGGGAGGCTCAGTTCGGCGACTTCGTCAACGGTGCGCAGACCGTCGTGGACGAGTTCATCTCGTCGGCGGAGCAGAAGTGGGGCCAGACCAGCGGCGTGACGCTGCTCCTCCCCCACGGCTACGAAGGCCAGGGCCCGGACCACTCGTCCGCCCGTCCGGAGCGCTTCCTCCAGCTCTGCGCCCAGAACAACATGACGGTCGCGATGCCCACGTCGCCGTCGAACTACTTCCACCTCCTGCGGTGGCAGGTGCACAACCCGCACCACAAGCCGCTGGTCGTCTTCACCCCGAAGTCGATGCTGCGCCTGAAGGCCGCCGCGTCGAAGGCGGAGGAGTTCACCACGGGCGGCTTCCGCCCGGTCATCGGCGACGATTCGGTGGACCCGGCCGCCGTGAAGAAGGTCGTCTTCTGCGCGGGCAAGGTCTACTACGACCTGGAGGCCGAGCGGGTCAAGCGCGGCGTCACGGACACGGCGATCATCCGCATCGAGCGGCTGTACCCGCTGCCCGGCACCGAGCTCCAGGCGGAGATCAAGAAGTACCCGAACGCCGAGAAGTACCTGTGGGCCCAGGAGGAGCCGGCGAACCAGGGTGCCTGGCCGTTCATCGCGCTCAACCTGATCGACCACCTGGACCTGGCGGTCGGCGCGGACGTCCCGCACGACGAGCGCCTGCGCCGCATCTCGCGTCCGCACGGCTCGTCCCCCGCCGTGGGCTCCGCGAAGCGGCACCAGGCGGAGCAGGAGCAGCTGGTGCGTGAGGTGTTCGAGGCGTGAGCCGGTGAGCTCCGGCTCACGGCACTCCACGAGCGCCTAGCAGGGCCTTGCCCCCGGGGTTCACGACCCCGGGGGCAGGGCCCTTCGCCGTACCCGGCGGGTGGTGTCCTCGGCGCGCCCGGCGAGGCGGGCACGTTCCTCCAGTGCCTCGGCCAGCTCCTCGTGCAGGCCCGCCTTCCTCGCGTGCTCGGCGGTGTGCCCGTAGGCCTCGATCGCCCGGTCCAGATAGCTGGGGCCCTCCGCCTCGACGTGCAGGAGGGCGAGCATCGAGGCCCTGATCATCCAGCAGCGCGCGAGGAATGCGGGGTCCTCCGAGCCGCGGACGGCCTCGCCCATCGTCCACTCCGCCTCGTGGAGGTCGGACGGCACGTGCTGGATCGTGTAGCGCCTGAGGTGGGCCTGCGCGAGACCGGCCCACCGGAACGGGACGGCGGCATCGCCCGGCGGGGTCTCCTGCAGGGCGGTGCGCAGCAGGGTGACGGCCCGCACGGCGTCGTCGGCCGACCCGCGCGCCGTGCTCCTGTCCGTCAGGGCCGTGCCGTAGTCGTACAACAGCCCGGCCCGGCCCGGATCGTCGTCGTCCAGCAGCCGTTCGGCCTGCGCCCAGGCCTCCACCGCGCGGTCCAGCTGCTCGTCGTCACGGGTCCTGTCGTAGACCCCACGGTAGATGCGCGCCGCCCGCGCGTAGCACTCGCGCCGCAGTGCCAGGTCCTCTCCGGCGGCCCGGAGCGCCTGGTCCACGGCGTACAGCGTGTGCCGCTCCCGGTCCTCGTCGTCCTCCGGCCGGGCGAGCTCGCAGGCGGACGCCACCGCCAGCCAGGCCCTGCAGCGCTCCTCGTCCGACAGGTCACGTCTGCCGCGGGCCGCGACCCGGAAGTCGTCCATGGCGCGCACCGCCAGCTCGGCGGCCCGCTCGGGCAGCGGCCGGACCGTGCGCACCCGCCCGTCGCCGGCGTACTGCCGCGCCAGGTCCAGCAGCAGCTGCCCCCGTACGACCTGCGCGCGCTCCCGGCTGGGGAACGCCAGCCGTACGTCGGCCGCGTCGACGGCCCGGTGCAGGTGTGCGAGGTACCACTGCTCGGCGTCGGGCGCCCGGTACGGCCCGTCCGCCCCGGGGTGCTCCGCGCCCGCCTCCGCGACGGCCCGGCGCACGTACGGCAGGGCCGCCGCGGCGGTCCGAGGGCCGTTCAGGCCCTCGGGGCAGGAGCCCGCCCCGCCCATCGCCAGGGACAGGTCCCGGTCGGCCACGTACAGCAGCACGGCACGTGCGAACTCCTCGGCCCGGTACCGGCCGTCCGCCGCGCCGCGCGCCCACTCCCGCAGTCCGGGCGGGACGCCCTCGAAGTCGAGGCCGCGGCCGCTCAGCTCACCGGCGAGCGCCCAGCACACCAGGCCCCGGGTGAGGCTTCCGGAGGCACCGAGGCGGTCCGGGGCCCTGATCGCCTCCCAGGCGTCGCGCAGGTCGTCGCCCACTCGCCGCACCCGCCAGCGCACCAGCAGGGCGTTGGCCAGTTCCTCGGCGGCGGACAGCCGCTGCGGGGCCTGTGCCGAGGCCTCCACCGCCTGGTGCAGATACCGGATGGCGGCGTCCAGTTCGCGGGTGAGGCCCTCGCCCTCGAACCGGCGTATGGCCTTCCTGCCCTTGCCGAGGAGCTCTCCGGCGGTGAGTTCCGGGCGCTTGGGGGCCGCCGGGATCCGCGCCCCGAGGTCCCGCAGGACCGCGGCCGACACCTCGGCGAACGCCCGTAGCGCGGACGGTTCGTCCTCGACCGGCCCGACGGGCGGCCCCTGCACGTCCGGGTCCACCGCACCGCGCAGGAACGCCCCGGCCAGGGCCGGGAAGTTGCGGGCGCTGCGCCCGAACTTCCGGTCGACGTACTCGGAGCAGTGCTTGAACAGGAGCTGGGCCTCGTCCAGGGTGAGCCGCGACCGCAGCTCGACCGCGACACCCGGCAGGAAGTCGTAGCGCACGGCCCGCGGGTCGTCCGCGTCCTCGCGGCGCCTGAGCAGCCCGCCGAGCAGCACCTCGGACAGCGCCTCGGGGCCGCTGCCGGCGAGCATGGCGTGCTGGACGAGCTGCATGACCGGCAGGTACAGCGGCACCGCCGACAGATACACGGCGAGCCGGCGGGCCTCCGGGGAGGCGGCCCGCCAGAAGGCCCGGACGCGGTCGGTGCCGCCGACGTCCTCCGTGGCCCGCACCGGCGCACGGGACTCGGGGTGGTCGGCGTGCACCCAGCCGGCCGCCGCGGCCAGCGACTGCCCCGTGGTTCCCGACACCAGCCGGGCCCAGCCCTCCACCGAGCCCCGGCGCAGCGCCAGCACGGGGACGGGCAGGGCGCCCCGCTCGACGCGCCCCTTGTCCGGCCGGAACTCCAGCGTTCCCGCGGGCCCTTCGCGCCGGCGCAGCATGCCGCGCCTGGCCGGCAGATGGGTGCGCATCCACATCCGTTGCGGCAGTGGCTGGATCACGGCGACGGGCGCGGTCGACGCCCAGCGGTGCAGCAGCCGCTGCATCCGGCCGCTGCGCCACATGGGGCCCGCGCAGTCGCTGAGGACGAGGGTCAGACGCCGTCCGGTCGGGTCGCTGAGCTGCTCGGGGGCGTGCAGCGGGCCGGCGCGCTCGGGGACGGCGGCATAGCCGGGCAGCCCGCCGGGCGCCTCGTGGAGGTACTGCACCCGTACCTCGCGGAAGGCTCCGGCCCGTTCACAGACCTGCCGCAGTTCGTCGAGCACCTGCTGCCACACGACGGTGGAGGTGGAGACGTCCATCACGAGCAGCAGCCGTGCCTCGCGGCGCCGCTCGGTGCGCAGCACGGGCAGCACGATCCCGGACTCGGCGGCCTGTTCGGCGGTGGCGCCTTCGTCGAGGGTGCGCGGCACGGGGCGTACGGGTGCGCGATAGCGCTGGAGGGGACGTAGTCCGCGTTGCAGGGCGAGGGGTTCGGGCAGCACCGGTGCCGCGGGCACGCTCACGGGTGCCGTCCGGATGCCGGCGGAGTCGCCGGCGGGGACGGGGGCGAACAGCCGGGCGCCGTCGGGCTGCCGTTCGGGGCCGCCGGCGGTGGCGGTGCCGTACGCCCCCGCCCACGCGGACATCCGGTCCGCGCCGGCCGCGGGTGCGGGTGCGGCGTACGGCGGGACGGCGGAGGCGGGATCCCGCTTCCGGTCGGCGCCGGGCAGGTGACGGGCCAGCCACAGGGCGTCCGCGAGCTCCTCGACGTCGGGGGCGACGCCCGCGTCGCGCAGGCGCGCGACCAGCGCCGCGAGCGCGTCGCTCCCGGCGCCGGCCGGGACGCCGGGGACCCGCGCGGACATCGGCTACCTGGGCCCGCGGTCCAGGGGCTGCATCAGCAGCTCCGCGATCTCCTCGCGCCGCACCGCGTCCCGGGCGGCGTGCTGGGCCAGGAAGATGGCGTTGAGCAGCTGGTCGGTGGGGCGCAGCGCACCGTCCGCCTCGGCCTCCGTGAACTGGTCGACGATGTCGTGGTGGGCCTCGTGGGCGTCCTGGCCGAAGTGCGCCTGGACCAGCGCGGCCAGGCGTTCGTCGCGGGGCGCCTTGAGGTCCAGCGGGATGCAGCGGCGCAGCAGCGGGGCGGGGAACTCGCGTTCGCGGTTGCTGGTCATGACGACGAACGGGAACGCGCGGCAGCGCACCTGCCCCTCCGTCACCTCGACCTTGCGTCCGTCGTCGGTGAGCACCCGCACCACCGGCGTCCGGTCGGCGATCCGCTCCAGCTCGGGGATCGGGAACCTGCCCTCCTCCAGCACGTGGAGCAGGTCGTTCGGCAGGTCGATGTCGCTCTTGTCCAGCTCGTCGATGAGGAGCACCCGGGGGCGGTCGGCGGCGAGCAGCGCGGTGCCGAGCGGGCCGAGCTTGATGTACCGGCCGATGTCCTCGGACTCCGGTGCGAGGGCACTCCGGCGGCGCAGGCGCGGCGCGGGGTTCTCGGCGGCCCGCCTGAGCTGGGCGTCCTGGAGCCGGCCGATGGCGTCGTACGTGTAGAGGCCGTCCCGCAGCTCGCTGCGGCTCACGATGGGCCACTCCAGGACCCGGCCGAGGCCGAGTTCGTGGGCGACGGAGTGCGCGAGCGTCGACTTGCCGACTCCCGGCTCGCCGGTGACCAGCAGGGGGCGCCTCAGGTACAGGGCGGCGTTGACGAGTTCGAGGGTGCCGGAGTCCTGGATCGGCAGCGGAGCGGTGTCGCCGCCCAGCCTGCGGTGGGTGGCGGAGTCGAGGGCCGGGACGTCGTACGGCACGACCGGGGCGTCGAACGCACGCCACGGCGGCGGGCCGGGCAGCCGGTCGATCCTGTCCGGATCCGGACGCCCGTCGCCGTGGTAGACGAACCACTCGCTCATGCTGCGCTCCTCGTCGACGGTCGGTGGTGGTCCACGTCCTGGCTGACGGGGGCGTCGCGCACCCACAACGGGCCCCTGGAAATGTACCCACGCCCGGCCCCCGGCACCGATCTTTTCGGCCGCCCGCCACGATGGGCCCTTCGGCCGGCGGCGCGGGCGGGCGGGGTGCTCACAGCGGCGCGTCCAGGGTTTCGGTCTCCTCGGCCGGGAGCGGCCTGCGCGGGTCGTCATAGAGCAGCGCGAGCGGTTCGGCCCAGGTGTGGCCGGCGCGCCGCTCGCTGATGTCCTGCCTCAGATGCCTCAGCCGGTCGGGGAGTTCGGCCAGCGAACCGAGGGTGCCGAGCAGTTCCTGCGCCTTGGCGTGGAGGGTGTCGCAGTCCTCTGCGCAGGTGCGGGTGGCATGGCCGTCGATGTGCCACAGGGCGACGCCGTGCCCGTTCTCCAGGGCGAGCTTCAGCGCGGCCCGCCCCGGACCGCGGCCCGCGGGGCGGCACATCACGGGGACGCGGTCGACGGCCGCCTCCCGGTAGCCGCGGCCGGTCGTCACGACGCCGCGCTGCGGAGTGCGCCAGGAGACGAAGCGCTGCCGGGCGGTCATGGCCTGCCAGCGGTCGGTCCACAGTTTGTCCGGATCTCCCCGGCGCGCGAGGGAGCGCAGTACCACCCGGCGGCGCGCCCCGAGGTGCCCGGCGTCGTCGAGCTGGGCGATGTCGTCGAACCGCCAGCGGTGCACCGCGATGTCGAAGTGCTCGGCGGGCAGGGCGACTTCGAGCGGCACCGGACGGTCCCTGCGGTCCTTGGCGCGCAACAGGTCGCCGAGCGGCCTGCGCAGCGCCTGGACGAGTTCGCCGGGCAGCCGGCCGTGCACGGAGTCGTCGGTCTCGTGCAGCTCGGGATCACCCGTGCCGTCGCCGTCGTCGAGCCAGATCTGCCAGAAGAAGCGGGTGGGCTCCGAGCCGATCACCGGGTCGAGCAGGACGGCGACCGTGGGGCCCTCGCCGGGGCCGGGATACGGGATCACGACGCGCCCTGCCCGCTCAGCCGGGGCGGCGCCCAGCTCGTCCGGGAGTTGCACGTCACGGACGAAGGCGTGCATCTCACGGCGCGGATCGCGGCGCAGCCGCCGCTCGATCCAGGCGCCGAGCGGGGCGCACGGTTCACCCCGGGCCCGCACGTAGGCGTCGACGAACCGCAGGTAACGCAGGAACGCGAGCGGGTCGAGCGGGTGCGCGCCCTCGTAGAGCAGCCCGTAGCCGTCGCGCCAGGTCCGCAGGTCGGGCGGCGGGCCCGGCAGCCTGGTGCCGCTGCGGGCCCGGGTCGCGAGCGCCTCCACGGTGGGCGCGTCCGGTGGCGCGGGCAGCGTGGCCAGCAGGCTCAGCGCCTCCCGGCGATCCGCCGGCGTCCACCCCGCGCCGGCGTCGGCCACCGGGCCGGACTGCTGGTCGATCCAGTTGTCCCCGCTCTCGGAGACCGGCTCCGTGCCGTGCCACCGGTCGTGGGCCGCGACGACGGCACGGTAGGTCTCGCCGAACCGGCGCAGCGCCGCGATCGCGACCGCCTTGCCGCCGTCCTGCTGCCTGCGCCGCGACTTGACCAGGCCCACCACGGCCCCGGTGGCCGGGTCGAGCAGCGGGCCGCCGGAGACCCCGGCCGGGAAGTCGACGTCGGGCCTGATGATCAGCCCGTATTCGTCCTCGTGGCCGTTGATCTCGGCGTCCACGGCGCGGGCGCGGGTGTGCGGAGGTTCGGGGTAGTAGCCGTACACCCTGACGGGACCGGAATGCCGTACGGCCCGGTCGGCGAGCCACACACACTCGTGGGGCTGCTCGTCCGCGTCGCCCAGCAGCCGCACCAGCGCGAGGTCCTCGTCGAGCGGTACGACGGGCCGGTCGGGGTCGGTGAGCAGCCACTCCGCCAGCCGCGCCGCGGCGTCGATCCCCTCGCCCCGCACCCGGAAGGCCAGCTCCCGGTCCGCCCTCAGGTGCTGGCGCAGCACATGGGCCGCCGTCAGCACCCAGCCCGGGGCCACGAAGAAGCCGCTGCCCCACAGGGGCTTGTCCTCTCCGCCGGCCGGGAGCAGGTGCACGGTGGCGGCCGTGGCCAGGGCGTGCAGGCGTTCGCTGGGCCCGGTCATGCGCCGGTGGGTCCCTGACGGGTGTCGGCCGGCCGGTCGAGCTGCCAGGTGAGGGTGACCTGGAGTGAGGCCTTGGCCTCTCCCCGGGCGAGGACGGCGACGGCCAGACCCTCCTTGGCGGTCAGCTCCACTCCGAAGGTGATGGCGGCCTCGGTGGGTCCGGCGGCGCGTGCGGCGTCGAGCACCGTGGCGCCTACACCGGTGATCAGTTCGTGCAGTTGTTCGACCTTGGCCCGCACGGTGTCCGTGAAGCCGACGTCCTCCTGGTCGCCGTAGGCGTCCGCGCTCCCGACCCGGGCGGTGACCACCATGCCGTTGGGCAGTTCGATGTCCTGGATGTGACTCACGGCGTTCCCCCGTCGAGCTTGCGTTGCGTCCAACCGGCCACAGCCGGCGCACCCTTGGAGTGCGACGAGGCTAGCCTTCCGCACCGCTCCCGGGGGAGGCCGTTAACTCGCCAGGTGGCGCATATTCTGAAGGCATGTACTTCACCGACCGAGGCATCGAAGAGCTGGAGAAGCGGCGCGGCGAGGAGGAGGTCACCTTCGAGTGGCTCGCCGAGCAACTGCGCACGTTCGTCGACCTGAACCCGGACTTCGAGGTGCCCGTGGAACGCCTGGCGACATGGCTGGCGCGACTGGACGACGAGGACGAGGAGTAGGGGCGGGGCGCAGGGGCGGGGCGGACCCGGCCGGTGGGGGCGGGAAGGGTGTGGGCACGGGCCCGGCGGAACGACTCCGCGCCGAGGGCTCGGCCGGGGGCCCGCCGACGGGGCGGCGACCTGAGGCCTGCGGCCGGGGCGGGGCGAACACCTCGGGGCCGCGGCGGACACGGGGCGGCGACCTGAAACCTGCGGCCGGGGCGGGGCGGACCCGGCCGGTGGGGGCGGGGAGGGTGTGCCGGCTTCAGGCCCGTGACCGGTACAGGGCGGACACCGGAGGCCCCGTGGGCGGCAGGGGTGCCGATCTGGGGCCCGTGGCCGGGGCGGGGACCTGCGTAGCCCGCGGGCGCCTGTCGGTTCCCCGGCCGGAGACGTGCCGTCAGTCGCGCGGGTGGGCCAGGTTGTACGTCAGGCTCAGCCCGCCGTGGGCGAGGAGCAGCAGGCCCGCGGTGGTCCAGCCGGGGCTGTGGCGGCGTACGCCCCAGGCGGTGAGCGGGACACCGGCGGCCACCTGGGCGAGAGCGAGGGCACTGGCCCTGGGGTCGCCCGACCACGGCAGGCAGGCGATCAGGCGGCCACCGTCGGCGACGGCCTCGGCAGCCGTCCCGCCTCGCCCCGGCCCCTCGATGGTGCGGGTGCCCGGCGAGGCCTGGACCGCGCCGAGGAGGTGGCTCGTCGCGGCACCCGGGGTGAGGCCGGGCGGCAGTGCGACGCCCGCGCGCGTGAGGAGTCCGAGCAGAGCGCGCAGGCGGCCGAGGGCGTCGGTGGCGGCGTCCGGCTGCGTGAGGCGGCCCAGGGCCTGCGCGCCGGGGAGTGTGTCGAGGTCCAGGCGGGCGGCGAAGGTGCGCATGGCCTCGTCCTCGCCCGCGGGGGTGCCGTCGGCCAGCCAGTCGTAGCCGACAGGGCGACGGAAGCCGCAGGCCAGGGCGAGGCCCGCGCGGTGCGGGTCCCACCACAGGGCGAGCGCGGGCCAGGGCGCGCCGACGGCGAGGGCGGTGGCCCAGCCGGTGAGAACGCGGTCGACGGGTTCGGCACCCCGCAGCCAGGGGCCGCCCTCGGGAACGAGGACGCTCCAGTCGTGTCCGGCGCCGGCGAGGGCCATGCGCTCGCGGAGCAGCTGGGCGACGGGGGCGACGGCGTCGGGGGCCGCCCGGCAGAGGAGCAGGGCGCCGGTGGAGGGCGCGTCTGACGCGCGCGGTCCGGCCTGGGGGTCTTCCGTCGGCATGCCCACACGGTAGGGCATGTGTCCGAATTTGCCCCGCTTCGCGGGACGCGTAGCGGCACCGGGTCACCGGAAAGAGTGCCTTGACTTCCCGGGTCCACGATATATCGTGAATCACGGAAGACGCGATATGGCGTGTCGAGGTCTGCCCGCCCCTTCCCGTGTGCGGTCAGGCAGGTTCGAGGAGGTCAGCACCATGCCCGAGTGGTCCGTCGCCGAGCCGAGGAAGCTCACCTTCGACGAGCCCGTGAGGGAGCTCCACGTCCGCATCGTCAACGGAACGGTGAACGTGGTGGGCACCGACGAGGGTTCCGCCCGTCTGGAGATCGGCAGGATCGAGGGGCCGCCCCTGATCGTCACCCAGCAGGGCGGCACGCTGACGGTGGCGTACGAGGACCTGCCCTGGAAGGGCTTCCTCAAGTGGCTCGACCGCAAGGGCTGGCGCCGCAGCGCGGAGGTCTCTCTGGCGGTCCCCGCGGGCACCCGCGTGGAGGTCGGCGCCGTCAGCGCCGCCGCCGTGATCTCCGGGATCGAGAGGCACACCGAGGTCAAGGGCGTCTCCGGGGACACCACTCTCGTCGGGCTCGCGGGACCGGTCCGCGCGGACACCGTCTCCGGGAGCGTGGAGGCCCAGGCGCTCAGCGGCGGCCTGCGGTTCAACTCCGTCTCCGGCGACCTGACCGTGGTCGAGGGCGCCGGCTCCTCCGTCAAGGCCGACTCGGTCAGCGGCTCGATGATCGTCGACATAGATCCGACCGGCGGCCCCAGCGACATCAGCCTGACCAGCGTCTCGGGCGAGATCGCGATCCGCCTCCCGCATCCCGCGGACGCGGAGGTGGAGGCCAACACCGCGAGTGGGGCCGTCTCCAACGCCTTCGAGGACCTCCGCGTCACCGGCCAGTGGGGCGCCAAGCGCATCACCGGCCGCCTCGGCGCGGGCAACGGCCGGCTGAAGGCCACGACCGTCTCGGGCTCCATCGCCCTGCTGCGCCGCCCGCCCGTGGAGGACGACGGACCGTGGCCCGCCCCGGCGGACGAGCGGCACGACGCAGCGGGGGAGAATCCGGATTCCGGTCCGGGCGAGGCTGTGCAGCCGACCAGCGCCCCGGCCGATGGCACGACCGACAAGAAGGTGCTCTGACATGCCCCCCGTCTTCGCTCACGGCCGTCTCCGCCTCTACCTGCTGAAGCTGCTCGACGAGGCCCCGCGACACGGCTACGAGGTGATCCGCCTCCTGGAGGAACGCTTCCAGGGGCTGTACGCCCCGTCGGCGGGCACCGTCTACCCCCGCCTGGCGAAGCTGGAGGCCGAGGGCCTGGTCACCCACACCACCGAGGGCGGCCGCAAGGTGTACGCCATCACGGACGCCGGACGCGCCGAGCTGGCCGATCGCAGTGGTGAACTGGCCGACCTGGAGCTGGAGATCCGCGAGTCGGTGGCGGAGCTGGCCGCCGAGATCCGTGCCGATGTGCGGGGCGCGGCAGGCGATCTGCGGCGCGAGATGCGGGCGGCGGCGACCGCGGCCCGCCGGAACGGCACGGCGGGTGGTGAGGCCGGGGAGTTCACCGATCACACCGACAAGGAGGCCTGGCGCGCCGCGAAGGAGGAGATGCGGCGGGTCAAGCAGGAATGGAAGGAGCAGGCCCGGCGCGCCAAGGACGAGAGCCGCCGGGCCCGCGAGGAGGCCCAGCGGGCGCGGCGCCAGGCCAACGAGGCGCAGGAGCGGGCCCGGGAGCAGGCCCAGGAGGAGATGCAGCGCATCGCCCGGAAGGTGCAGGAGCAGGTACAGGACCACTTCGCGCGGGGTGACTGGCCGACGGGGCTGCGCGAGGGGCTGACGGAACTCGCCAAGGAGTTCGGCGAGTTCGGCAAGGACTTCGGCAAGGAGTTCGGCAAGGACCTCGGCTTCGGGCGCGGTGGAGCGGCGAGGCCGGCCCCGGAGTACTCGACGACTCCGGAGGACTTCCCGGCCGAACACCAGCCGGCCTGGGCCCACGAGGACTCCGCCGGCGACGACCCGGCCCGCGACCTGGACCGGCTCCTCGACCGCTTCCGCGACGACATCCGCGACGCGGCCCGCGACCATGGGGTGACGCCGGACCAGCTCCGTGACGCGCGGCGTCATTTGTCGACGGCGGCGGCGCAGATCGGAGCGCTGCTGCGGGCACCGAAGGCGTAGAGGCCTACCGGCGCCGCGAGGTACGTACCGCGCGGCGCCGATGACGACCAGGAGAACCGTCAGCCTTGCTCCCGGAGGTCAGCAGCACTGCCAGAGGAAGCGGCCCTCCTTGCCGTCTGGCGAGACGAAGGCGTACCCGACACCCGCGTCGCCGAAGTTGACGTCGAAGGGGAGGTCGCAGGAATCCAGCTGGGCGACGAGACGCCAGCCGTCACCGGGCTGCTCCTCGCCCTGGAGCCAGTTCGGTTCGATGCCGGGTCCGCCGAGGAACTGAAAGGGCCGCCCGTCGTCCCCCTCTTCGCCATCAGCCTCTTCGGCCGCGCACGGCAGATGGTCGGCGCCCGCGCTCGGCCCCTCGGCCCGGCCGTCCACCGTCACGAAGTCGGGTATACGGCCGCCGGGCTGGATCACGAGCGCGTTCTCACCGGCCTCCGGCTCATAGGTGCCGTCGACGAAGTCGTCCTCGTCGCCCGACATGAAGAGATAGGCCAGACGTCCGCCCCCCAGGGCGAACTGCCCGAGGAACTCCATGGGTTCGCCGGTCGCGCGCGACAACGGCCACTGCGGCTCCGCCAGCCACACCGGCTGGCCCCCGGCCTTCGTCACCGCCTCTCGTACGGCACCCGCCGTCGGCACGAAGGCGAGCGGCACCGGCTCGGACACGGTCATGGCAGCTCCTCGGCAACAGGACGTCCGGAAACGACGTCGACCCCGCCCACCGTAGGACCCGCCACCGACACCATCCCCGCGGCCCCGCTGCGCTGCGGCCGGGCGGCACCGCGGTCGCGGGCGGCGGCGCCACCGGTTCAGCCCGCCCTGGCCTCTCCGCCGCCGATCACGCGCGTCACCGACTCGTACGTGACGCCGTGTTCGGCGAGCACCTCGGCGGGGACGCCCGGGTGGGCCGTCAGGGCGAGGAGGATGTGCTCGTCGCCGATGGTCCGTTCACGGCGGGCGACGGCGATGCGCAGGGACTTCTCCAGCACGTCCTTGGCGCCGCGGCTGAAGGTGCGCCGCCCGCTCCACCACCCCCGGTCCTCCCGGTCACCGGCCATCGCTCCCACACCGTGCGCCTCCTCCACCCGCGAGACGATCTCCGAGACGTCGATCCCGAGCCCGGCCAGCGCGTCGGTATCGGCCTGCGACAGACCGGCACGCCGGCGAGCCTCTTCCAGTGCCCGCACGACCGCATCCCGGCTCCGGTCCAGCCCGAGCGCCGCCAGCGCGAACGAGCCCCGGCCGGTCCCGCGGTCGAACAGGGCGAGGAGCAGGTGCTCCGCGTCGACGGTCTGCGCCCCCGCCACCTCGCAGTGCTCGACGGCGCCCTTCACCACGGCCCGCGCATCCCTCGTGAACCGCTCGAACATCATCGCCTCCCGTACTTCTTGTGCACGGCCTGCCTGCTCACACCGAGTTCCGCGGCGATCTCCTGCCACGACCAGCCCTGATGGCGCGCACTGCGCACCTGCACGGCCTCCAACTGCTCCAGCAGTCTCCGCAGCGCGGCGACGGCGCGCAGCCCCACCCGCGGATCGCGGTCACCGGCTCGCTCGGCGAGTTCCGTGGCATCGGTCATGGTGTCAACTTAGGTTGACAGACGATGCTTGTCAACCCAAGTTGACAAGACGGCGGCCGGCCCGCATCCGGACCGGCCGCCGTTGTGACGGGCGGAGAGCCTCAGCCGTTGGTGAGCACGATCTTGCCGAACTGCTCGCCCGACTCCAGCCGCTCGAAGCCCTCGCGGGCCCGGTCCATCGGCAGCACCTCGTCGATGACCGGGCGGACACCGGTCGCGGCGCAGAAGGACAGCAGGTCCTCCAGTTCGTCCTTGGTGCCCATCGTGGAGCCGACGACCTTCAGCTCCAGGAAGAAGATGCGGGTCAGCTCGGCGTGGGCGGGGCGGTCACCGCTCGTGGCACCGGTGATGACGAGCGTGCCGCCGGGGCGCAGCGACTTCACCGAGTGGGACCAGGTGGCGGCGCCGACCGTCTCGATCACGGCGTCCACGCGCTGCGGCAGCCGCGCCCCCGACTCCAGCGCCTCCACGGCACCGAGCTCCAGGGCACGCTTGCGCTTCGCCTCGTCCCGGCTGGTGGCGAAGACGCGCAGCCCGGCGGCCTTGCCGAGCACGATCGCGGCCGTGGCCACGCCGCCACCGGCGCCCTGCACGAGCACCGAGTCACCAGGGCGCACGCCGGCGTTGGTGAACAGCATGCGGTACGCCGTCAGCCAGGCCGTCGGCAGACAGGCGGCCTCCTCGAAGGACAGCTCCTTGGGCTTGGGCAGGATGTTCCAGGTCGGTACGGCTACCTGTTCGGCGAACGTGCCCTGGTAGCGCTCGGTGAGGATGGAACGGGGCTCCTGCGGGCCGACCCCGTGCCCTGTCTGACCGATGACGGAGTGCAGGACGACCTCGTTGCCGTCCTCGTCGACGCCGGCGGCGTCACAGCCGAGGATCATCGGCAGCTTGTCCTCTGCGAGGCCCACGCCGCGCAGGGACCACAGGTCGTGGTGGTTGAGGGTGGCGGCCTTGACGTCGACGACACTCCAGCCGGGCCTGGCCTCGGGGGCGGGGCGCTCCCCCAACTCCAGGCCGCTGAGCGGCTGGTCGCGGTCGATTCGGGCGGCGTAGACAGCGAACATGCGCCCGACGATAGGCTCCGCCCCCGCCCGGACGGAACCGCACACCCCTGTGACACATGCCCCCTTGCCAGGACCACCCCTTACGGCCGACCCGGAGACCGCCCGGCCCACCCCGGACGCCCGCACCCTCAACCCCTGCCCACACCCACAGCCCCGCCCGCACCCTCAACCCCTGCCCACACCCACAGCCCCGCCCGCACCCTCAACCCCTGCCCACACCCTCACTGCCGTCCACACCCTCAGCCCCGCCCACAGCCCCGCCAGCACCCGCACCACACCGCCCTCGCACGGCCCCGCACCCGCCAACGGCGGCCCACCCCGACCCCCACCCTCGGCCCACCCCCACCCTGGGCGCCCGCTCCACGACCCGAACTGACGGTGGAGAACGAGACAAAAAATGGCCCCGCCCAAGTAGGACGGGGCCACACAAGCGAGCCTCAGCGGCGCGCCACGCCCTCCGCCCGCGCCGCGGCCGCTACAGCGGCCGTCACCGCAGGCGCCACCCGCTCGTCGAACGGCGACGGAATGACGTAGTCAGCGGCGAGGTCGTCACCGACGACGCCCGCGAGCGCCTCGGCCGCCGCGATCTTCATGCCCTCGGTGATCCGGGACGCCCGCACCTGGAGCGCGCCCGCGAAGATCCCCGGGAACGCCAGCACGTTGTTGATCTGGTTCGGGAAGTCCGACCGGCCCGTCGCGACGACCGCCGCGTACTTGTGCGCCACATCGGGGTGCACCTCGGGATTCGGGTTGGCCATGGCGAACACGAACGCGCCCTCGGCCATGGAGGCGACCGCCTCCTCCGGCACCGTACCGCCGGAGACGCCGATGAAGACGTCCGCGCCTTCCAGCGCCGCCTCCAGCGTCCCGGTGAGCCCGGCCTTGTTGGTGAACCCGGCGAGCTCGCGCTTGACCGGCGTCAGGTCCTCCCGGCCGGCGGAGACGACACCCTTGCGGTCGGCGACCGCGACGTCCCCGATGCCGGCCTCGACCAGCATCTTCGCGATCGCGACCCCGGCCGCGCCGGCACCCGAGATGACCGCCCGCAGATCGGCGAGCGTCTTCCCGGTCAGCCGAGCGGCGTTCCGCAGGGCGGCCAGCGTCACGACCGCGGTGCCGTGCTGGTCGTCATGGAAGACCGGGATGTCCAGCCGCTCCTGGAGCCTGCGCTCGATCTCGAAGCAGCGCGGCGCCGAGATGTCCTCCAGGTTCACGCCGCCGAAGGAGGGAGCGAGGCGGACCACGGTCTCGACGATCTCGTCGACGTCCGTGCAGGCGAGCGCGATCGGCACCGCGTCCACCCCACCGAACTGCTTGAACAGGATCGCCTTGCCTTCCATGACCGGAAGGGAGGCCTCGGGCCCGATGTCCCCGAGTCCGAGCACCGCCGTACCGTCGGTCACGACGGCGACGACGGACGACTTCCACGTGTAGTCGTTCACGAGTTCCGGCTGCTCGGCGATCGCGGTGCACACCTTCGCGACGCCGGGCGTATACGCCAGGGACAGGTCGTCCTTGTCGCGGACCGGCACGGTGGCCTGCACGGCCATCTTGCCGCCGCGGTGCAGCGCGAACGCCGGATCGAAGGAATCGAGGGGCTCCGCGGCCCCTCCCTCCTGCTCCGTGCCGCTGTCGCTGCGAGGATTGACGATCTCCGCTGCCACTTTGTCTGACCCCTTAAGTGTTCATGGTTTTGAGGGTGGGTTCCGCTCCTGGTGAGGAGCGGGCGGGCACCGCGCAGAGCCCAGGAGGTGAGGCGTTCGGGCAGCTACGCGACGGGCGCGCCGCACACGCGCCCTGAGCCCCGGATGAGGGGTTAAAGAACCTTCTTACCGGACGGAGGGCATCGCCGACGAGTCCATAACGGGAAGATCACATGCCAGTGACATGACTCATGGCCGAATATGGGGACAAGCACCTGTTAAGCCCTTGACAAAGCCGCAATGGCCGCCAAACACCGGCTTCTGTACATCCACATCCTGAGACACACCGAAGGACTTGCGGCCGGAAGCGCATATTCCCGTAGAAGCTCCGGTCGTGATGTACCGGAGTGGTCCGGTTCGGGGGGCACCCGTTATCCGATTTTGACATGACGGGTCACCTGAATGGGCCAGTCCGAATGGCAAGATGCCGTAATCACACGAGGTCGCGACACCCGAAGCTGTGTGTTCTCGTCGACCCATCGGCAACTGCCGCCCATCGGCACTTCACCCATCCGCCGGAGGAACCCACCATGACCGCAAGCTCCACCCGTCGTACGACCGCCGCACGCAGCAGGCTGGCAGCGGTCGGCTCGATCGCGGTCGCAGGCGCCCTGCTTCTCACCGGTTGCGGTGACCAGACGGAGAGCGGTGGCTCGAACAGCACGGACACCGCGTCCAAGAGCGCGGCCCCGCTGGCCGACAAGCTGCCCCAGCAGATCCGCGACAAGGGCGTCATCAAGGTCGGCTCGGACATCGCCTACGCGCCGGTCGAGTTCAAGGACAGCTCCGGCAAGACGGTCGGCATCGACCCGGACATCGCCGCCGCCATGGGCAAGCAGCTCGGTGTGACCTTCGAGTTCGAGAACGGCACTTTCGACACCCTCCTCACCGGTCTGCGCTCCAAGCGCTACGACATCGCCATGTCCGCGATGACCGACACCAAGGACCGCCAGGAGGGCATCGACTCCGACACCGGCAAGAAGGTCGGTGAGGGCGTCGACTTCGTGGACTACTTCACCGCCGGCGTCTCGATCTACACCAAGAAGGGCGACGACCAGGGCATCAAGACCTGGTCCGACCTGTGCGGCAAGAAGATCGTGCTGCAGCGCGGCACGGTCTCCGAGGACCTGGCCAAGGCCGAGGCCGCGAAGTGCCCGAAGAACAAGAAGCTCTCCATCGAGGCCTTCGACAACGACCAGCAGGCCCAGACCCGCCTGCGCGCGGGCGGCGCCGACGCCGGCTCCTCCGACTTCCCGGTCGCCGCGTACGCGGTGAAGACCTCCGGTGGCGGCAACGACTTCGAGCTGGTCGGCGAGCAGGTCGAGGCCGCCCCGTACGGCATCGCCGTGGCCAAGAACAACACCCAGCTCCGGGACGCCCTGCAGGCCGCCCTGGATGCGATCATCGCCAACGGCGAGTACGACAAGATCATAGAGAAGTGGGGCGTCGAGGACGGCGCCGTCGACAAGGCCACCATCAACGGCGGCAAGTGACCGCGCGGTCATCGACCAGCGGCACTGAAAGGCAACACCCGTGACTGTTGACATCGACAAGACGACGGGTCCGGCCGACACGCCCCCGGCCGGACCGGAGGCCATCAAGGCCATCCCGGTCCGGCACTACGGGCGGTACGTCACGGCCGTCGTCACGCTCGCCCTGCTGGGCGGCGTCATCTACGCGTTCTCCCAGGGCAGGATCAACTGGGGGGCCATTCCGGACTACTTCTTCAACGAACGCATCCTCGGCGGCGTGGGCAACACGCTCCTGCTGACCGTGCTGTGCATGCTGATCGGCATCGTCGGCGGCATCGTGCTGGCGGTGATGCGCCTGTCGCGGAACCCGGTGACCTCCTCGATCGCCTGGTTCTACATCTGGTTCTTCCGCGGCACCCCGGTCCTGGTCCAGCTCATCGTCTGGTTCAACCTGGGCCTGGTCTTCGAGTACATCAACCTCGGGCCGGTCTACCGGGACGAGTGGTCGGACTTCATGACCCCGTTCCTGACGGCACTGCTCGGCCTCGGCCTGAACGAGGCCGCCTACATGGCCGAGATCTGCCGCGCCGGTCTGCTCGCGGTCGACGAGGGCCAGACCGAGGCGTCGCACGCGCTGGGCATGAGCCACACCAAGACGCTGCGCCGGATCGTCATCCCGCAGGCGATGCGCGTGATCGTGCCGCCGACGGGCAACGAGGTCATCAACATGCTGAAGACGACCTCGCTGGTGTCGGTCGTCCAGTACTCCGATCTGCTCCGCGTCGCCCAGGACATCGGCCAGACCTCGGGTGCCCCGGCCGAGATGCTGTTCCTGGCGGCCGCCTGGTACCTGCTGCTGACCTCGATCTTCAGCGTCGGCCAGTACTACCTCGAGAGGTACTACGCCCGCGGCTCCAGCCGCTCGCTGCCGCCGACGCCGCTGCAGAAGATCAAGGCCAACATGTTGTCCCTCGGCCGCCCGAAGGGAGGCACGGCATGACCGAGAAGAACGAGAAGAACGAGACGACCGAGAAGACCGAGAAGAACGAGACGACCGGGACCACCGACGAGGTCCAGGAGACGGGCACCCCGGTGAAGGACAGCGCCGTCCCCATGGTCAAGGCGGAGGGCGTCCACAAGTCCTTCGGTCACGTCGAGGTCCTCAAGGGCATCGACCTGGAGGTGAAGACCGGCGAGGTCTTCTGCCTGATCGGCCCCTCCGGCTCCGGCAAGTCGACCTTCCTGCGGTGCATCAACCACCTGGAGAAGATCAACGCCGGACGCCTGTACGTCGACGGCGAGCTGGTCGGCTACCGCCAGAAGGGCGACAAGCTGTACGAGCTGAAGGACAGCGAGGTCGCGCTGAAGCGGCGCGACATCGGCATGGTCTTCCAGCGCTTCAACCTCTTCCCGCACATGACGGCGGTGGAGAACATCATCGAGGCGCCGATCCAGGTCAAGGGCACCAACCGGGCCCAGGCCAGGGTGCGGGCGATGGAGCTCCTGGACCGGGTCGGCCTGGCCGACAAGGCCGGGAACTACCCCTCGCAGCTCTCCGGCGGCCAGCAGCAGCGCGTCGCGATCGCCCGGGCCCTCGCCATGGACCCGAAGCTGATGCTGTTCGACGAGCCGACCTCGGCGCTCGACCCCGAGCTCGTCGGTGACGTCCTCGACGTCATGCGCGACCTCGCCGAGTCCGGCATGACGATGATCGTCGTCACCCACGAGATGGGCTTCGCCCGCGAGGTGGGCGACAGCCTGGTCTTCATGGACGGCGGCGTGGTCGTGGAGTCCGGCAACCCGAGGGACGTCCTGACCAACCCGCAGCACGAGCGGACGCAGGCCTTCCTGTCGAAGGTGCTGTAAGTCGAACGTGCTGTAGCGGACGGCCCGCGCAGAAGGGGCGGTACGGATTTCCGTACCGCCCCTTTCCGTGTCCGCGGGGCTACTTCAGCGCGAGCAGCAGCGTGTCCGACGGCGAGCACCACACCGGACGCGCCTCCCCGAACCCCTGCTCGCGCAGTACGCGCGCGTGCCACTCGGCCGACGGCATGTCGCCGTCCGCGTGGTCGCCGTAGATCTCGAAGCGGCGGGCGGTGGGTCCGGCGAGGGCGGGGTCCTTGGCGGCGAGCTGCCACCACTCGGCCCAGTCGAGGGCACCCCCCTGCTGTGCCCGGGCCATGCGCGCGTGCCGCAGGGTGCGCTCGGCGGCGTTGATGCGGGGGGTGGTGTCGTCGATCATGTGGTCGGCGTTCATGAAGACGCCTCCGTGCCGGACGAGCCCGGCGATCCGGCCGTACAGCGCCTGAAGCGGTTCGGTGTGGAACCAGTGCAGGGCGGTGGCGGTCAGGACCGCGTCGTACGTCTCGTGGGGCAGCCGGGCGGTCCAGTCGGGGTCCTTCAGGTCGGCCTCGACGAGGGTGACGCGGTCGTCGCCGTCGAAGGTGCCGCGCGCGATGGTGAGCAGGGCCGGGTCGAGGTCGATTCCGGTGCTGGTGGCGTCGGGGAAGCGGTCGAGCAGGCGGGCGGTGATGGTGCCGGTGCCGCAGGCGAGGTCGAGCACCCGCGGGGCGGTGCCGGCGAACGCCTCGACCATGTCGAGCATGACCCGGAAGCGCTCCTCGCGGTCCGGCATGTACCACTCCTGCTGCCGGTCCCAGCTCTCCTGCCAGGCGCTCCAGTCGGTGCCGATGCTCGTCGTCATGGGAACCCCTTCTCCACTCACCCGCGTAATACCCTGGAAGCACGATCATCTGTTACGCGACCGCAGACATGACCATAGAGCCCCTTTGTAAGGACTACAAGTGGAACTGGCCTATTACTCGGACTACGCCGTACGCCTCGTCAACAGCGAGGAGCCGGCCCGGGGCAAGGACTCACTGACCTCGGTCGAGGCCGTTCGGGAGCTCTTCGGCGGCAACCAGTCGGCGGCCCGCCGCGCCACCGACGCGGACGTGACCAGGTTCCGCTCGGTCCGGGGGCGGCTGCGCTCGGTCTTCGAGGCTGCCGACGGCGGCGACGAGACGCTCGCCGTGGACCTGCTGAACTCCCTGCTGCTGGAGTTCCCGGTGAGCCCGCAGATCTCCGGCCACGACCATCGCGACGACGACGGCCGCCCCCTGTGGCACATGCATCTCGCGGACCACCCGTCGAACGCGACCTCGGGTTACGCGGCCATCGCGGCGATGGGCCTGGCCTTCCACCTCACCGAGTACGGCGTGGACCGCCTGGGCCTGTGCGAGGCGGCCCCCTGCCGCAACGCCTACCTCGACACGTCCACCAACCGCTCCCGCCGCTACTGCTCCGACCGCTGCGCCACCCGCGCCAACGTGGCCGCCTACCGGGCGCGCAAACGCCTGGAGGCCGACCGGCCCGCGAAGACGGGCCTGGCCGCCGAGAGCGCCCAGCGCAGCACGGCCAGCGGCGAACGCTGATCCGGCTTGCGCGGGCGGTAGCGGAACACGACCCGGCCCAGAACCAGCTCGTCGGGCACGACACCGTAGTCGGTGCTGTCCCCGCCCGCGTACGCGTTGTCGCCGAGCACCCACCAGCCGCCCTCGCGGCGCTCCGCCGCCCGCTTGACGACGAGCAGGTCCTGCTGGAAGGGATGCCGCAGGACGAGGACGTCACCCGGCCTGACCTGGACGCCGTGGCGCAGCAGGAGCCGGTCGCCGTGGTACAGCGTCGGCACCATGGACGGCCCGGTCACCTCGGCCAGTCCGAAGGGCGGGACGCCCCTTCCGCGCTCGGTCTCCTGCGACAGCTCCGGCATCCCCGGCACCTCCCCGGTCCGATCCTCCACCAGTCTCAGTGTCACCCCGGACTTTTGTCCTAAGCCCATGGGGGCACTCGCGAAATCACGTCGCTCAGGGAGTAATGTCCCCCCTGAGAAGACGATCACGAGGAAGGAATGCTCCATGCTTTCCCGCCTGTTTGCCCCCAAGGTCAAGGTCAGCGCGCACTGCGACCTGCCCTGCGGTGTGTACGACCCTGCCCAGGCCCGCATCGAGGCGGAGTCGGTGAAGGCCATCCAGGAAAAGATGGCCGGTAACGACGACCCGCACTTCCAGGCTCGTGCCACCACGATCAAGGAACAGCGCGCCGAGCTGGCCAAGCACCACGTCTCGGTGCTCTGGAGCGACTACTTCAAGCCGCCGCACTTCGAGAAGTACCCGGAGCTGCACCAACTGGTCAACGACACCCTGAAGGCCCTCTCGGCCGCCAAGGCGTCCACCGACCCCGCCAGCGGCCAGAAGGCCCTGGACTACATCGCCCAGATCGACAAGATCTTCTGGGAGACCAAGAAGGCCTGACGCCTCGCGCACGGCGGGCGGTCGGTGCGCCACCGCCTGCCGCAGAGGCGGGCGACGGGGCCCGGCCGCGACTGGCGGCCGGGCCCCGTCAGCGTTCTCCCCCAAGGTGGTGGGTCCGTCGCCGCCGGCGCCCACTGGACGGTCTGCGCGATCCGGCGGGCGGGACCTACTGCCTGACCGGCCGGGACCCTGAGACGGGCGGTATGCCTAGCCTGCCTTGACGACGCAGAGCAGGCCGTACGAGCCGTCGCCGGCCCGCGGCGGCACCGACGCCTCGGGGCAGTCGGCCTCCCGGCCCTGACGCGGCAGCGGCGTCGGAGTCGCCTCCTCCCAGCGGTACGGCCCCGGCGGCTCGGCCGACTCCTGCAGCCACACCGTCAGCCCACCCCCGACCGCCACGGCCACGGCCCACACCAGGCCGGAACCGAACATCGGCATGCCGCTGCCCAGCACGATCGGGTACGTCTTGACGACGAGTTCGTCGATCTCGTCGATCAGCTCTCCCGCGACCTGGGAACCGCCGCAGAGGTAGATCCCGAACTCGCCGTCCTCGGCCTTCAGTTCGCGGACCCTGCCGGCCAGGTCGTCGGCGACGATCGCGACCGCGGGGTCGGGCGACTTCTCGAGGGTGCGCGAGGCCACGTACTGACGCATGTGGGCGTACGGGCTGGTGACGCCCTCCTTCAGCGCCAGTTCGTAGCTGGCGCGGCCCTGGATGATGGTGTCGAACCGCTTGTTCGGCAGGTCGTCGAGACCGAGCGGGCGGCGGCCCTGGGTGGGCAGGGTCTCGGGGTACTCCGCGGTGAGGAACTCGAGGAACTCCTGGTCCACGAAGGGGTACATCGCCGCGGCGTCGCCGTCCGGGTCCCCTATGAAGCCGTCGATGGAGCAGGCGATGAAGTAGGTGAGCTTGCGCAAGCCGGTCTCTTTTCGTAGCTGTCGCTGTCGGCCGCTGGTGTAACCACTCCAGTTCTAGTACTTCGGTTGTAGTGGTGGCAAGGGGATTACGGGCCGGAGGGAAGTGGGAGAGGGGATTCCGCATCAGGGCACGCGCTTGACGGCGAACGGCAGTACGGCAGAACGGGGGCGGGCCCCGCACACCGTGGGGATGTGCGGGGCCCGTCCGGGCCGGAACCGGCCGGGGCACGCGGGTCAGGAACCGCATACCCCGGCCCGGCCCGGGTTTCCTCGCGCGACACCGGCGCTCAGGTACTGCGCCGGGTGACGAACTCGGCGAGCGCCAGCAGCCCGCCCGCCGACTCCGGGTCGGGAATCGCCCGGGACAGCTCCTGCATCGCGTTCGCCATCCGCTCGGACGCCTGGACCTGCGCCCAGTCCCGTCCACCCGCCCGCTCCACCGCAAGCACCGTGGGCTCCAGGTCACCGCCCGCGTAGGGCGCTTCGTACAACGCGGCGAGTTCCACCGCGGCCGGTGTCCCGGAGGACAGCGCGGCGACCACGGGCAGGGACTTCTTGCGGGCCGCCAGATCCGCCCCGGCCGGCTTGCCGGTGCGGCTCGGGTCGCCCCATATGCCGATGACGTCGTCGATGAGCTGGAAGGCGAGCCCGGCCTCCCGGCCGAACGCGTCCAGCGCCTCGACATCGGCCGCGTCCGCCCCGGCGTACAGCCCGCCGATGGCGCACGCGCACCCCAGCAGCGCCCCGGTCTTGGCCTCGGCCATGGCGAGCACCTCGTCGAGGGTGACCTCCGCTGGGCCGCGCCGCTCCATGGCCGTGTCGACCTGCTGGCCCTCGCACAGCTCGATGACACAGGACGCGAGCCGGGCCGCGGCGGCCGCGGACGCCGGGTGCGGGTCCTCGGCGAGCAGTCGCAGGGCGAGCGCCTGGAGGGCGTCCCCGGCGAGGATCGCGTCGTTGTCCCCGAACACCGTCCAGGCGGTGGGCCGGTGCCGGCGCGTGGTGTCCCGGTCCATCACATCGTCGTGCAGCAGCGTGAAGTTGTGGACCAGCTCCACCGCCGCGGCCGCCCGTACGGCGCTCGCCCGCGCCCGGGAACCGCCGAGCGCGGCTGCCGCCACGAGGACGAGCGCCGGCCGGATGGCCTTTCCCGCGTTGCCGGCCGCCGGTGTGCCGTCCGCGTGCTCCCAGCCGAAGTGGTAGCGCGCGACCCGGCGCATCCCCCTGGGCAGCGCCTCGATCGCCGAGCGCAGCTCGGGGTCCACCGACGCCCGCGCACGCTCCAGGATCACTGCCGCCTCGGGACCGTCGAGCGGCCCCGGCCCGCTGTCCGTCCGGTTCGTGATGGGACTCCGCCTTTCGGGCACCCCGGCCGGGCGCCGCACGGCCGGGACCTGCGACTGGGCCGCCGGCTCGGTCACGGACTCGGTCATGAGATCGCGGTCCCCTCTCCGAAGGTCCGCGGACCGCGGCGCCCACGTTCCGGCCCGGCGCATACCCCGCGGTGCCCCCGCCCTGCCGGGCGGGGACACGGCACACGGACCGGGCAGGTCACCGCCAGCGGCCGATCTCGACGTTCTCCAGCACGCCGAGCGCGTCCGGCACCAGGACCGCCGCCGAGTAGTAGGCCGTCACGAGGTACTTGATGATGGCCTGTTCGTTGATGCCCATGAACCGCACCGACAGGCTGGGCTCCAGCTCGTCCGGGATGCCGGACTGCCGCAGACCGATCACACCCTGGTCCGCCTCGCCGAGACGCATCGCGATGATCGAGGTGGTGCGGGCCTCGGTGACGGGGATCTTGTTGCACGGGTAGATCGGGACACCGCGCCAGGTCGGGATGCGGTTGCCGCCGACGTCGATCGTCTCCGGCACCAGGCCCCGCTTGTTGAGCTCACGGCCGAACGCGGCGATCGCGCGCGGGTGGGCGAGGAACATCTTGGTCCCGCGCCGGCGGCTGAGCAGCTCGTCCATGTCGTCCGGGCCCGGCACACCGTCGTGCGGCTGGATCCGCTGGTCGTACTCGCAGTTGGTGAGCAGCCCGAACTCACGGTTGTTGACCAGCTCGTGTTCCTGGCGCTCCTTCAGCGCCTCCACCGTGAGACGGAGTTGCTGCTCGGTCTGGTTCATCGGCTGGTTGTACAGGTCGGCCACGCGCGAGTGGATGCGCAGCACGGTCTGGGCGATGCTCAGTTCGTACTCGCGGGGCCGCGACTCGTAGTCCACGAAGGTGTGCGGGATGTCCGGCTCGCCCTCGTGACCGGCCGCGAGGTCGATCTCCTTCTCGCCGTACTTGTTGGTGCGCTGCTCCGGAATCGCGCGCTGCTCCTCCAGGTGCTCACGCAGCGTGTCCGCGCGCTCGGCGAGCTGCTCGACGTCCTGCCGGGAGAGCACGAGGACCGTGCAGGGGGTGATGGCGCGGGCCGTGAACTCCCAGATGGCGTCCGGGTCGAGGAGTGCCTGCTCGCCCAGGTAGGCCCCGTCGGCGAGGACGCCGAGGCTCTCGTCGTCACCGTACGGGCCGGTGCCGATCTTCTCCACGCGGCCGTGCGCCAGCAGGTACACCTCGTCGGTCTGGTTGCCGAAGTCGGCGATCACCTCGCCCGCGGCGATCTCGCGCTGCTCGCAGCGCCGGGCGAGCTCGGTCAGTACCTCCTCGTCCTCGTAGGACCGCAGCGCCGGCAGTTCGCCCAGCTCCGCGGGGATCACCTCGACACGGTCGCCGGTCTTCACGAAGGTGATGCGTCCGTCTCCCACGGCGTAACTGAGCCGCCGGTTCACGCGGTACGTGCCGCCCTGTACATCCACCCACGGCAGCATGCGCAGCAACCAGCGCGAGCTGATCTCCTGCATCTGGGGTACGGACTTGGTCGTGGTGGCCAGGTTCCGCGCGGCCGCCGTGCCCAGACTCTGCTGCGGCCTGGTCTGCTCCGTGCGGACCTCTTCGCCTACCGACATAAGGAATTGCCCTCCCGGTCCTGCCCTGGCAACGCATTGCTCCGGGCACCGATCTCCGCGGAGAAGCCTTCCAGCACGGACCGTGATCGTGCTATTACCCGAAAGAGCGGGAATGGATCAACTCCCCATGGGAACGCGGGGGTTTCACCTCGAACAGTTACGGGGTTTCACCTCGAACGGCTGCTGCCCACCCCGCTGGCCGAAACAGCTCGCTCGCTGTACGAACGAGAGGTTCCGCTTCTTCCCGGTTCGGTACAAGCAGCATGTACGAGGCGGCCGCGCCGGGCGGTCGTCGCGCCGTGAAGGAGGCACTCATGGCCTCACCCCTGTCCGCGAACCGGTTCCTCGACTGCCTCCGGGGCGAGGGGCTCACCGTCGTCGAGGTGGGCAACTGGAGAGAGCACAACCGCAACCACAAGGGCCCCTGGGCCCCCGTGCACGGCGTGATGATCCACCACACCGTGACCCGGGGCAGCGCCGCGACCGTGGAACTCTGCCGCAAGGGATACGCGGGCCTGCCCGGCCCGCTGTGCCACGGCGTGATCACGAAGGACGGCAGGGTCCACCTTGTCGGCTACGGCCGCGCCAACCACGCGGGCCTCGGCGACGACGACGTGCTGCGCGCGGTGATCGCGGAGAAGGCACTGCCGCCGGACAACGAGGCGAACACCGACGGCAACCGTCACTTCTACGGCTTCGAGTGCGAGAACCTCGGCGACGGCAAGGACCCCTGGCCCGAGGCGCAGCTGGAGGCCATCGAGCGGGCCGCGGCCGCGGTCTGCCGCGCGCACGGCTGGACGCACCGGTCGGTCATCGGCCACCTGGAGTGGCAGCCGGGAAAGGTGGACCCGCGCGGGTTCACGATGTCCGCGATGCGGGGGCGCATCGCCGAGCGGCTGAAGTAGGCCACGGGCGACAATGACCGGGTGACCAGCCCCGACGCCCTCGCCACCCTGCACCCGCGGCTCCCCTCCCCGCTGCGGGAGGTGCGTGACGACCGCTTCGCGCGGCACGGCGTACGGCTGCTGCTGAAGCGCGACGACCTGATCCACCCCGACCTCGTCGGCAACAAGTGGCGCAAGCTCGCCCCCAACGTGACCGCGGCGCACGGCCGCCCGGTCCTCACCTTCGGCGGCGCCTACTCCAACCATCTGCGCGCCACCGCCGCCGCGGGCCGCCTCCTCGGTCTTGCCACCGTCGGCGTGGTCCGCGGCCAGGAACTCGCCGACCGGCCCCTCAACCCCTCCCTTGCCCGGTGCGCGGCCGACGGCATGCGGCTGCACTTCATCGACAGATCGACCTATCGCCGCAAGGCCGACCCCCGCACTCTCGCCGTCCTGTTGCGCGCGGTGGACGCCGAGGACGCCTGGGTGGTCCCCGAAGGCGGCAGCAACGCCACGGCCGTACGGAGCTGCGCGGCGCTCGGTGCGGAACTGCGCGGGCAGGCGGACGTCGTGGCGATCGCCTGCGGAACGGGCGGCACCCTGGCGGGACTGGCGGCGGGACTGGGCCCTGGCGGCCGGGCGCTCGGCATACCGGTGCTCAAGGGCGGCTTCCTGAGCACGGGCATACGCTCCTTGCAGGAGGCGGCCTTCGGCGGGCCGCGCGGCGACTGGCACCTCGACGACCGCTTCCACTTCGGCGGCTACGCGCGTACCGGCCCGGAACTGGACGCCTTCGCCGCGGACTTCGAGGAGCGGCACGGGCTGGCCGTCGAGCGTGTGTATGTCGCCAAAATGCTGTACGGACTTGTCGCCCTCGCCGAGGAGGGCGCCTTCCCGCGCGGGAGCACGGTGGCGGCCGTGATCACCGGCCGCCCCTTCCCCTGACCAGACGCCGCTACTCCGCTTCCCGGTACGCCGCGGCCTCCTCCAGGTCCAGCCGGCGCAGCAGCGTCCGCAGCATCTCGTCGTCGATGAAGCGACCGTCGCGCAGCCTGACGAACACCTCGCGCTCGGCGCTGATCATCTCCCCGGCCAGGCGGCGGTAGGTGTCGTCGGCGGTCTCACCGGTGATGGGGTTGGACTGGCCGAGGCGCTCCCAGACGGCGTTGCGGCGGCGCTCCAGGACCGCCCGAAGCCGGGCGGCGAGCGGTTCGGGCAGGGCGTTGCGCTCGTCGGCGAGCAGTTCCTCCAGACGCCGCTCGGCGGCCCGGGAGGCCTGCGCCTGGGCATTGGCCTCGGCGAGCGTCTCGGCCTGGACGTCCCGGCCGGGCAGCTTGAGCAGCCGGATCAGTGGCGGCAGGCTGAGGCCCTGGACGACGAGGGTACCGATGACCGTCGTGAAGGTCAGAAAGAGGATCAGGTTGCGGCCCGGGAAGGGCTCGCCACCCTCCATGACCCGCGGGATCGAGAAGGCGATGGCCAGCGAGACCACACCGCGCATCCCGGCCCAGGAGATGATGAAGGCGCCCTTCCAGACGGAGCCCGTGCCCCCCGGGGCACTCATCTCCCGCTCCCGGATCCGCGCCGACAGCATGCGGGGCAGGCAGACCGAGGGGTACACCCATACGAACCGGGTCACGACGACGACCAGGAAGACGGCGACCGCGTACCAGGCGGCCTCCAGCCCCTCGTACTCGCCCAGTCCCTCCAGGACCACCGGCAGCTGGAGTCCGATGAGGGCGAACACCACCGACTCCAGGACGAAGGCGACCATTTTCCAGACCGCGGTCTCCTGGAGGCGGGTGGCGAAATCGACCTGCCACGCGCGATGGCCGAGATACAGGGCGACCACCACGACCGCGAGGACGCCGGAGGCGTGCACCGCCTCGGCGGTGGCGTACGCGACGAACGGGATCAGCAGGGAGAGGGTGTTCTGGAGGAGGGGCTCCTTGAGGTGGGTGCGCAGCCAGTGGATCGGCACCATGAGGACGATGCCGACCACGATGCCGCCGATCGCCGCGATCAGGAACTCCGCGATGCCGCCGGCCCAGGTCGCGCCCTCACCGACGGCGGCCGCGAGGGCCACGCGGTAGGCGGTGATCGCGGTGGCGTCGTTCACCAGGGATTCGCCCTGCAGGATCGTGGTGATCCGGGACGGCAGCCCGACCCGGCGGGCGATCGCCGTGGCCGCGACCGCGTCCGGCGGCGCCACCACCGCGCCCAGCACCAGCGCGGCGGTCAGCGGCAGCCCCGGGACGATCACATAGACGGCCCAGCCGACGACGAAGGTCGCGAAGAGCACGTAGCCGACCGACAGCAGCGCGACCGGCCGCAGTTGCGCGCGCAGATCGAGGTAGGAACTGTCGGTGGCCGCGGCGTGCAGCAGCGGCGGCAGGATCAGCGGCAGCACGATGTGCGGGTCGAGGTGGTAGTCCGGGACTCCGGGGACGTACGACAGGACGAGTCCGGCAGCGACCAGCAGCAGCGGCGCCGGCACGGGGGTGCGCCGGCCGGCCGCGGCGATCCCGGCACTGCCCGCCACCAGCAAGAGCAGTGGCATCACGTCCATGGTTCTCGCCCGCCCTCGTTTTCCGCGCGGCCTGCCGCGCGCCCGTCGTAACCTGGCAATCATGAAACAGTGCACGCACGCCGACGAGCTGCCGCACCCGGAACCCGAGGCCCTGACCGACACCTGCCCCGAGTGCCTGGCGGACGGCTCGCATCCGGTGCAACTGCGACTGTGCCTGACCTGCGGCCATGTCGGCTGCTGCGATTCCTCAGAGGGCCGGCACGCGACAGAGCATTTCAAGGAGTCCGGTCATCCGGTGATGCGGACGTTCGAACCGGGGGAGAATTGGCGGTGGTGCTTTGTGGACCACGTCCTGGCGTGACCGTTTCGTGACCCCGGAAGCGACGGTTCGGGCGCCTGACGTCTGGGTACGTCAACCCGGCGCGCGCTCTTCCCAATTGGGGGCGCCCACCCTCTAGCCACTGTGCGTGTTCATGTGTTTACTATGAGTGACAACAAGGGGTTGGGGTCCCGGGGACAGGTAGGTTCCGAGCGCGGTAGCGTCACCGCTGAACACACTTCGCGTTACCCCGAGGGGCGACCCTCGGCCCCGTAGAGCTTGTACCACCTTGGAGGTGAGGGTGTCCCAGATCGCAGGCGAGCCCGCGACCCAGGACTTCGTGGAAGTCCGGCTGCCGGCCGCGGGTGCCTACCTGTCGGTGCTGCGGACGGCCACGGCCGGCCTCGCAGCCCGTTTGGACTTCACCCTCGACGAGATCGAGGACCTGCGCATCGCGGTGGACGAGGCCTGCGCGATCCTGCTCCAGCAGGCCGTGCCCGGCTCGGTGCTGAGCTGTGTCTTCCGGCTCGTCGACGACTCGCTGGAGGTGACCGTCTCGGCGCCCACGACCGACGGTCACGCCCCGTCGCGGGACACCTTCGCCTGGACCGTGCTGTCCGCCCTGGCAGGCAAGGTCTCCTCCGCCGTGGACGAGGACAAGACCGTTTCGATCAGTCTCTACAAACAGCGCGGCGCGGGACCCGGGCCGGCGTGAGGAACGGGGACGGGCCGGTGCGGGACGAAGAGCGCGGCACACGGGAGCTGCCGACGGGGGTGCCCGGAGGTGTTCCCGGCTCGAGCGGAGCCGGGAACGCGGGGGACGGCCCGGTCGGTGCCCGTCGCATGTCCGACGGCATCGACGGCATCCCCGAGCAGGCCCGACCGCATCCGCAGGACGGCTCCGACACCACGGAGGCCGGCCTGCTGGACGACGGGCAGCGGGACCAGGAGGGCACCGCGCGGAGCGCTCCTGCGGGACAGCGGATCGGAGCGTCTCCTGCCCATGGGAGTCCTCCCGCTCCAGCGAAGTCGGGAGCGGGGGCGGAGACGGGGGCTCGGGGAAGGGCGACGGGCGGGACGATGAGCGAGCACGAGCGATACGCGGAGCAGGACGTGCACAACGTGCCCGACGCGCAGCACGACGCGCATGCCACGCCCGAGCCGGCGGTCACGCGCAACGCACAGCCCGCGCACCACGACCCGCAGGACCGCAGCGGTGCGCGCGCCCTGTTCGTGGAGCTGCGCGGACTGAAGGACGGCAGCCCCGAGTACGCGGAGCTGCGCAACCAGCTGGTCCGGATGCACCTGCCGCTCGTCGAGCACCTCGCGCGCCGCTTCCGCAACCGCGGTGAGCCGCTGGACGACCTCACCCAGGTCGCCACCATCGGCCTGATCAAGTCGGTCGACCGTTTCGACCCGGACCGCGGCGTCGAGTTCTCGACGTACGCGACCCCCACGGTCGTCGGCGAGATCAAGCGGCACTTCCGCGACAAGGGCTGGGCGGTGCGCGTGCCGCGCCGGCTCCAGGAGCTGCGCCTGTCGCTCACGACGGCGACCGCGGAGCTCTCCCAGCTGCACGGCCGCTCCCCCACGGTCCACGAGCTCGCCGAGAAGCTGGCGATCTCGGAGGAGGAGGTCCTGGAGGGCCTGGAGTCCGCCAACGCGTACTCCACGCTGTCGCTGGACGTCCCCGACACCGACGACGAGTCCCCGGCCGTCGCCGACACCCTCGGCGCGGAGGACGAGGCGCTGGAGGGCGTGGAGTACCGGGAGTCGCTCAAGCCGCTCCTGGAGGACCTCCCGCCTCGCGAGAAGCGGATCCTGCTGCTGCGCTTCTTCGGCAACATGACCCAGTCGCAGATCGCGCAGGAGGTCGGCATCTCCCAGATGCACGTCTCCCGTCTGCTGGCCCGCACCCTGGCCCAGCTGCGGGAGAAGCTGCTGGTGGAGGAGTAGACGGGCCGCGGCCCGTCTGCCGCGCGGTGCTGCGGGGCCTGGCCGCCCCGGTCACTTCCCCGCGTTGCCGGGTCCCCGGATCCCCAGGGCCTGCGTCGTCTCCGGGTTGAGAAGCAGCATCAGGGACCCCACGGCGACCGCCGCCAGGGCGATCCCGCCCGGGATGGCCATGCTGTCGGCCTGGAGCAGGCTGTAGGCCACGGGCAGCGAGATGATCTGCGTGATGACCGCCGGGCCACGGCTCCAGCCGCGCCGCCCGAGCAGTCCGCGCGCGGCGAGCAGCGGCAGCAGGGCGAGCACGATCAACGTGACGCCCCCGGTCACGGCCTGCTGCCGGTCGTCGGGGTTCCCGGTCAGTCCGAGGACGAGGATCCACGCGCCGCCGGCCACCAGCGCGAGCCCCTCCAGCGCGACCAGCGCCGCCGCGACGGTCAGCCGGACGGGACGGCGGCCGGCCTCTGCGGCGGCCTCGGAAGCGGGGGTGGGGTTCTGCTGAGAGCTCACCCCTGAAGGGTAGCCCTCGCCCCTGCGGCGCCCCGGAAGGCCCCGGGGCACGCCCTGTGCACGATTCCGGGTCGGCCGTGCACGGATCCGGTCGGCCCCGTGCACAGGGCTCACGCCGTGATCTCCGCCGGATCCCCGGCCCGGCCTGTGCCCGGTACCACCCAGTAGGTACCCTGCGAGGCATGCGTGCACTTCTCGTGGTCAATCCGGCGGCAACCACCACAAGCGCACGTACGCGCGATGTCCTCATTCATGCGCTGGCGAGCGAGATGAAACTGGAGGCGGTCACCACCGAGTACCGCGGGCACGCGCGCGACCTTGGCCGGCAGGCGGCGGAGAGCGACGACATCGACCTCGTGGTCGCGCTCGGCGGTGACGGCACGGTCAACGAGGTCGTCAACGGCCTGCTGCACGACGGCCCCGCCCCGGGGCATGTCCCCGGCCTCGCCGTGGTGCCCGGCGGTTCCACCAACGTCTTCGCGCGCGCCCTGGGCCTGCCCAACGACGCGGTCGAGGCGACCGGCGCCCTGCTGGACGCGCTGCGCGAGGGCAGCGAGCGCACCGTCGGACTCGGACTGACCTCGGGCACGCCGGGTACCGAGGACGAGGCGGTGCCCTCCCGCTGGTTCACCTTCAACGCCGGACTCGGCTTCGACGCCGGCGTGGTCGGCCGCGTCGAGCAGCAGCGCGAGCGTGGCAGGAAGTCGACGCACGCGCTCTACGTCCGCCAGGTGCTGCGCCAGTTGGTGGGCGAGCCGAGCCGCCGGCAGGGCACGATCACGATGGAGCGGCCGGGCGAGGACGCGGTGTCGGAGCTGCTTCTGTGCATAGCGTCGAACACCGCCCCCTGGACGTTCCTCGGGAACCGCCCGATGTACGCCTCACCCAGAGCCTCGTTCGACACGGGGCTGGATGTGTTCGGCCTCAGCCGGATGTCCACGGCCTCGGTTGCCCGGTATGGCACCCAGTTGCTCACTTCGTCCCCCGAGCGCGGACCCCATGGCAAGCACGCCCTCTCCTTGCACGATCTGAGTGAGTTCACCTTGCATTCGAAGGCGCCGCTCCCCCTTCAGATGGACGGTGACCACCTGGGGCTGCGTACCAGCGTGACGTTCACAGGCGTACGTCGTGCACTGCGTGTGATTGTGTGAGCAGAAGGGGCTAAAGTCCTTTCACTCGAACGTTTAGGCCAGGATCCACCCCATGGAAGTACGGCTGTGACCTAGTCGACACCGAGGAATCCAAAAAAACTTTCCGGAAGGGGTTGTATCCGCCGCCGAGGTTTGCGAGTCTCTACGTGGCGATCGGGACGGCCCGCAACACCGGCCTCCACAGATCACCGGAACCCCTCTCCAGCCAAGGACCACGCCGAGGAAGACTCGGCGGTCGGCCCTTCACTTGTTGAGGGATTCGTGAAAGCGTTCACATTCACAAGCAACTTCACGTAATACCAAGGAGAGGTAGCAGCCATGGACTGGCGTCACAACGCCGTTTGCCGCGAGGAAGACCCCGAGCTCTTCTTCCCCATCGGCAACACCGGTCCTGCGCTGCTGCAGATCGAGGAAGCCAAGGCCGTCTGCCGTCGCTGCCCTGTGATTGAGCAGTGTCTGCAGTGGGCGCTCGAGTCCGGTCAGGACTCCGGCGTCTGGGGTGGTCTCAGCGAGGACGAGCGCCGTGCCATGAAGCGCCGCGCCGCCCGCAACCGGGCTCGTCAGGCCTCCGCCTGACATACCCACCCCGCTGACAGCCTGAGCTTGGCGGCGCGTACAGCGAGTACGCATCTCCCGCTCCCGAGCCGCAGCGCGCAGTACCCCCGATGCGCTTACGCAGCGAGCGACTGGCCCCGGACCTCCAGGTCCGGGGCTTTTTGCTGTGCCGGGTGGATCGGACCCAGGAGAACCGGCCCGGCCGTCCCGCCTGCTCGCCCGCGGCGGCCGGTCACTTCTGCGCGCGTACCGGGATGTCCAGGATGACCTGGGTGCCCCGCTCCGGCCCCGGGACCATGTCGAACGCACCGCCCAACTCGCCCTCCACCAGCGTCCGTACGATCTGCAGGCCGAGATTGCCCGAGGTGTGCGGGTCGAAGCCCTCGGGCAGGCCGACCCCGTCGTCCTGCACGGTGACCAGCAGGCGGGTCTCCTTCGTCGTGCCGCCGCGCACCGCCGACACCTCCACCGTGCCGGTGTCGCCCTCGCGGAAGCCGTGCTCCAGCGCGTTCTGCAGCACCTCGGTGAGCACCATCGACAGCGGGGTGGCGACCTCGGCGTCGAGGATGCCGAAGCGGCCGGTGCGCCGGCCGGCGACCTTGCCGGGCGAGATCTCGGCGACCATCGCCAGCACCCGGTCGGCGATCTCGTCGAACTCCACACGCTCGTCCAGGTTCTGAGACAGCGTCTCGTGCACGATCGCGATCGAGCCGACCCGGCGGACCGCTTCCTCCAGGGCCGCGCGGCCGCGCTCGGACTCGATGCGCCGGGCCTGGAGGCGCAGCAGGGCGGCCACCGTCTGGAGGTTGTTCTTCACCCGGTGGTGGATCTCCCGGATGGTGGCGTCCTTGGTGATCAACTCCCGCTCACGGCGGCGCAGTTCGGTGACGTCCCGGAGCAGGACGAGGGAACCGATACGGGTGCCCTTGGGTTTGAGCGGGATGGCCCTGAACTGGATGACCCCGTCGTGGGCCTCGATCTCGAACTCGCGGGGCGCCCAGCCGCTGGCCACCTTGGCCAGCGCCTCGTCCACGGGGCCCCGGCTCGGGGCGAGTTCGGCGGTCGTACGGCCGAGGTGGTGGCCGAGGAGGTCGGCGGCGAGGCCCATGCGGTGGTAGGCGGAGAGGGCGTTCGGGGAGGCGTACTGGACGATGCCGTCCGCGTCGAGCCGGATCAGGCCGTCGCCGACGCGGGGCGAGGCGTCCATGTCCACTTGCTGGTTCGCGAACGGGAAGGCGCCGGCGGCGATCATCTGCGCCAGGTCCGAGGCGCTCTGGAGGTACGTCAGCTCCAGACGGCTCGGGGTGCGCACGGTCAGGAGGTTGGTGTTGCGGGCGATGACACCGAGGACGCGGCCGTCCCGCCGTACCGGAATGGACTCGACGCGGACCGGGACCTCCTCGCGCCACTCCGGGTCGCCCTCACGCACGATCCGGCCCTCGTCGAGCGCCGCGTCCAGCATGGGGCGGCGGCCGCGCGGGACGAGGTGCCCGACCATGTCGTCCTGGTAGGAGGTGGGGCCGGTGTTGGGCCGCATCTGGGCCACGGAGACATAGCGTGTGCCGTCGCGGGTGGGTACCCACAGGACCAGGTCGGCGAAGGAGAGGTCGGACAGCAGCTGCCACTCCGAGACCAGCAGGTGGAGCCACTCGAGGTCGGAGTCGTCGAGGGCGGTGTGCTGGCGGACCAGTTCGTTCATGGAGGGCACGTCTGCGAGCGTACCCGGCGGTTTGTGCAGGTCCTAAAAGTGCCTGTGCGGGGCTGAGAACACCCGCGGGCCGCGGCGCCTGGGAGGGACCCTCAACCCTCCCGGCACCGCAGCCCGGAGCAGCATCGGCCACGGGGTGTGCGGTCCCTGTCGGCCGAAGGATGAGGAGCCGGGGCAGTCAGGGCAGAGAGCACCGGTTCCTCGGTCCGCCTTCCTGTGCGGGGAAGACGGAGGCTCTTCGTTCGTTTCTGCGTCGCCTCCCCGCATTGTGGACTAGACCACTACGCGTGTCCATGCGTCAAGGCGGCTTGTTGTCGGAGGCTGTGTGTTGTTGGCGCTTCGCAGCCTAACCCGCCCGGCTCAGCTGCGGGGCCAGATGGCCATGGCAATTTCCGCGAGAGCCCCGGTTCCGCGCGGCTCGCGCCGTCGCGCGCCCCCGCGGGGACACGCCCTTGACCGGTGCGGCGGTGCGGCGGGCGACGGCGACGGCGACGGCGACGACTCAGCGCGTCTCCGTCACCTTGGCCAGCGCCCGGGGAGCGTCCGGGTCCTGGCCACGGGCGATCGTGACCTCGTACGCCAGGAGCTGGAGGGGGATGATCTCCAGGACGGGCTGGACCTCCTCGGCGACGTTCTCCGTGGGCAGCACGAAGCCGGCACTGGCACGCCCGACCTCACCGGCGGGCCCGATCACGACCAGGTCGGCGCCCCGCCCGCGCAGCCGGTCGAGGACGGGCTGCAGGGCCTCCCCGCCCTTGCCGTCGGTGACGACCGCGATGACCGGCGAGACGTTGTCGACCATGGCGAGCGGGCCGTGCAACAGGTCGGCGCCGGAGTAGGACAGGGCCGGGATGTAGCTGGTCTCCATCAGCTTCAGAGCGGCCTCCTTGGCCGTGGGGTAGCCGAAGCCGCGGGCGGTGATCACCATGCGCTCGGCGAAGCGGTAGCGGGCCGCCAGGGTGCGGACCTCGTCGTGCCGGGCGAGCAGGTCCCCGGCGAGGCCCGGCAGCATCTGGGCCGGGGCGCCGTCGCCGCCGCGCAGGCCCTCGACGAACAGATAGAGGGCGAGGAGGGAGGCCGTGTAGGTCTTGGTCGCGGGGAGCGCCTTCTCCGGTCCCGCCAGGATGTCGATGTGGTACTCGGCCACGCCGGCCAGCGCGGAGTCCGGGTTGTTGGTCACGGCGAGGGTGATCGCGCCGGCCTCGCGGGCGGCCCGCGTGGAGGCGACCAGGTCCGGGGAGCCGCCGGACTGGCTGACGGTGACGACGAGGACGTCGGTGAGGTCGGGACGGGCGCCGTAGGCCGTGACGGTGGACATGGAGGTGAGGCCGCAGGGCAGGCCGAGGCGGACTTCCAGGAGGTACTTGGCGTAGAGGGCGGCGTTGTCGGAGGTGCCGCGGGCGGCCAGCAGGACGAAGCGGGGGGCGCGGGCGGCGATGTCCTCGGCCACCCGGCGAATGGCGGGGGCGCCCTTGTCCAGGATCCGGCGCAGTACCGCGGGCTGCTCCCGCATCTCACGCGCCATGATCCGGCCGGGGACCTCGTTGTGGGGGGCGTGGGGGTCGTGAGGGTAGTGAGGCGTGGCGGGCATGTGGGGTTCCTCTGCGTCGGCGTCGGCTGCGTCGGCCGCGGTGCTGAACGCCGGCGTGCGTGGCGCTCGGCACCATTGCACGCCCCCACAGCGGCTCACGCCTCCCCGAAGGACGCTTCCCAGGGGCTTGTCCTCACCTGGGAAGCGTCAGCCCTCTCTGTTAGATTGGTCTAAACCACATGACCCCTTCCGGGGTGCCCCTCGAGTCCCCCCTCTCCAGATCGGCAGGCCCAGCGTGGAAGTTGTCATCGTTCCCGACGCCGAGGCGGGCGGCGAGCTGATCGCCGAGGCCATGGCGCAGCTGCTCAGGCGCAAGCCCGGCGCCCTGCTCGGCGTGGCCACCGGCTCGACGCCGCTGCCCGTCTACCAGGCGCTGGCGGCAAAGGTGCGGTCCGGCGCGGTGGACACCTCCCGGGCCCGGATAGCGCAGCTCGACGAGTACGTGGGACTGCCGGCCGAGCATCCGGAGTCGTACCGGTCGGTGCTGCGGCGCGAGGTGCTGGAGCCGCTCGGGATCGGGATGGACGCGTTCATGGGCCCGAACGGCACGGCCGACGACATCACGGGCGCGTGCGCGGCGTACGACGCGGCGCTGACCGGGGCCGGTGGCGTGGATCTGCAGTTGCTGGGGATCGGGACCGACGGGCACATCGGCTTCAACGAGCCGTGCTCCTCGCTGGCCTCGCGTACCCGGATCAAGACGCTGACCGAGCAGACGCGTGTCGACAACGCGCGGTTCTTCGGCGGCGAGATCGACCAGGTGCCGCACCACGTCATCACGCAGGGCATCGGGACCATCCTGGAGGCGCGGCACCTGGTGCTGCTGGCGACGGGTGAGGGCAAGGCGGACGCGGTCGCGGCGACGGTGGAGGGACCTGTCGCGGCCGTGTGCCCGGCGTCGGCGTTGCAGTTGCATCCGCATGCCACGGTGGTGGTCGACGAGGCCGCCGCGTCCAAGCTGAAGCTGGCGGACTACTTCCGGCACACGTACGCCAACAAGCCGCAGTGGCAGGGGATCTAGGAGACCCGGGTCCTCCCGGCCATCGCCTCGTCGTCCGGAGGGCCGGCGGACGGCAAACGCAGACCGGCCCTGGCCCGGCCCGGGCCGGCCCTCCGGTGCTCACAGAGCCAGGACCAGTGCTCCCGCCAGCACCCCCAGGCCCAGCGCGATGCCGAACGGGACCCAGCCGCCGTCCCGCCAGGGGAAGAGGACGTCGAGAGAGAGGCGGCCGGGGCCCACCGCGGCGATGGTGAGCGCGGCGAGAGCGATGAGCATGGGGTAGGCGAACGCCGGAGGCCCGTCGGGCCACAGGCTGAACTGGGGCGCCACGGTCATGGCGTTGAACATCACCCCGACCGCGGCCGCCGCGGCCAGCGGGGTGAGCAGCCCGACCGCCAGCCCCAGACCGCCGAGGAGTTCGGACACACCCGCGAGGGCGGCGAAGAAGGTGCCCGGCTCGTACCCCTGCTGGGCGAAGCCCTTCGCCGTGGCGTCGAGCCCCGCCCCGCCGAACCAGCCGAACAGCTTCTGCGCACCGTGCCCCGCCAGGATCAGGCCCACCGCCAGCCGCAACAGAAGAATCGCCACGTCGGAGGCGCTGAGCGCCCACGGTGCCCCTCTCGTGCCGAAGGCGCCGGCGGAGTGGCGTGGGGGTTGGTTGGTGTGTGTCATCGCGGCGTCACCTCCGGGCACGGCCCTGGTGCGAATCTCCCCCCTCTCCGATCCTCCTCTCCCGGGAAGGTGACGTCCAAAGGAGGAGTGCCGCGCACCTCGGTCACACCCCGGCGATGACCTCCGCGGCCGCCTGCCCGCACACCCGGGCCGCGCCGTAGGTCGCGATGTGCAGGGCACCCCGGGGCGCCGCCTGGGGAACGCCCATCTCGACCACGATCGTGTCCGGGCGGGCACGCAGGAGCGTGTCGAGGGCCGCGGCCATCCACGGATGCCGGTGCTCGTCGCGGACCACCGCCACGATGCGGCGCTCCCCCGCCGCCGCGAGGGCGGCGCCGCCCGCGACCTGCCCGGCGAACGTGCCCGCTTCCGTGCCCGGCAGCAGGGCGGCCAGCTCCGCCGTCACGCCCCACGGGGTCTCGTCGCCCACGGCGATGTTGGCGACGGGAGTGAGGGCGGCGACGTAGGGAGGCGCGGTGAGCGGCGTGAAGGCCTCCGTGGCGGTGACCTTCAGCGCGCGCCGGGCCGCACGCAGGCCCACCTCGCCGTCCGCCCCGGCCCGCCCCGTGGACCGAGCACCCGACGCCGACGCCGACCAGCCCGCGAGCCTGCGGACCCGTTCCGCCGCGTCCGCCAGCCGCTCCTCGGGGAGCTCCCCGGCGCGCACCGCCGCCACCAGGGCGTCCCGCAGGCGCCGTACCGTCTCGTCGTCGGCCAGGCCGCCGCCCACGCAGATGGCGTCGGCGCCCGCCGCGACGGCCAGGACGCTGCCGCGTTCGATGCCGTACGTGGCGGAGATGGCCTGCATCTCCATGCCGTCGGTGACGATCAGGCCGTCGTAGCCGAGGTCGCCGCGCAGCAGGTCCGTGAGCACCTTGCCCGACAGTGTCGCCGGACGGTCCGGGTCCAGTGCGGGGACGAGGATGTGGGCGCTCATCACCGCCCGCGAGCCCGCGGCGATCGCGGCGCGGAACGGGGCCAGTTCGCGTCCGCCGAGCACGGCCGGGTCCGCGTCGATGCGGGGGACGGCGTGGTGGGAGTCGACGGTGGTGTCGCCGTGGCCGGGGAAGTGCTTCGTGCAGGCCGCCACGCCCGCCGACTGGAGTCCGGTGACGTACGCCGCGGTGTGCCGGGCGACCAGCGCCGGGTCGGCGCCGAAGGACCGGACGCCGATGACGGGGTTGCCGGGGTTGGAGTTCACGTCCGCCGACGGGGCCCAGTTGAAGTTGACCCCGCAGGCGGCGAGGCGGCGGCCCAGTTCGGCGGCCACCTCCCTGGTGAGTTCCACGTCGTCCACCGCGCCGAGCGCGTGGTTGCCGGGGAAGGAGGATCCGGTCCGCACCTCCAGGCGGGTGACGTCGCCGCCCTCCTCGTCGATGGCGACCAGGACGTCTTCCCGTTCCGCGCGCAACTGGGCTGTCAGGGTGGTCAGTTGCTCGGGTGTGGCGATGTTGCGGCCGAACAGGCCGACGGAGGCGAGGCCCTCGCCGAGCCGGCGCAGCAGCCAGTCGGGGGCGGCCGTGCCGGTGAAGCCGGGCTGGAGGACCGTCAGCGCGTCACGCGTCAGTGTGTCGGTGTCGCTGGCGAATGTGGTCATCGAGGGTGTTATCCCTTCACCGCGCCGGCGGTCAGACCACTGACCGCCTTGCGCTGCAGGAAGACGAAGAGGATCAGAATCGGAATCGCGAACAGCGAGGAGGCCGCCATCGTCGCGCCCCAGTCGTTGCCGAAGACGGTCTGGAAGCTGGTGAGCCACAGCGGCAGCGTCTGTGCCCCGGCCTCCTTGTTGACGACCAGCACGAGGGGGAGCTCGTTCCAGGCGGTGATGAAGCCGAACATCGAGGTGGCCATCAGGCCGGGCGCGAGCAGCGGGAAGATGACCTTGCGGAAGGCCTGGCCGCGGGTGCAGCCGTCGACCATCGCCGACTCCTCCAGCTCCCGCGGCACCGCGGCGACGAAGCCGCGCAGCGTCAGGATGGTGAAGGGCAGGATCATCATCGTGTAGAAGAGCGTCAGCGGAACCAGGCTGTTCAGCATCGACGCGTCCCGCACGATCATGTAGATCGCGATGACCATGACTTCCCACGGCGCCATCTGCGCCATCATGAAGCCGACGATGAAGCCGCGCCGGCCCTTGAACCGCATCCGGGCCAGGGCGAACGCCCCGGCGAGCGCGATGAGCAGCGAGAAGACGACCGCGAGCACGGTGACGACCAGCGAGTTGGTGACGAACGTCCAGAAGTTGTCGGCGTCGGTCGCGGTCTTGAAGTGCTCGAAGGTGATGTCGGTCGGGAACCACACCGGGCTCTCCGAGATGATGTCGCCGGTCGGCTTGAACGCCGTGGCGAACATCCAGTACACGGGGAAGACGAAGCCGACGAACAGGACGACGGCCGTGACGTTGGGCCACAGGCGGCCGAAGAGCGAGCGCTTCACAGCTCGTCCTCCTCTTGCTTGAGCACGATCCGCAGGTAGTACGCGGTCAGAGCGAGCAGGATCAGGATGGTCAGGACGGCGATCGCCGCGCCCATTCCGTAGTGCTGGTTGCCCACGCCCTCGATGTAGGCGTAGACGGGCAGGATCTCCGTCATCCGGTCGGGACCGCCGCCGTTGAAGGCGTAGACCTGCACGAACGCCTTGAAGACCCAGATGATCTCCAGGAACGTGGTGGCGTACAGGAACGGGCGCAGGAACGGGAACGTGACGGTGGTGAAGATCCGCCAGCCGCCGGCCCCGTCGAGTGCCGCGGCCTCGTACAGCTCGTCCGGGACGGTGGTGGTCGCCGCGTAGAGGTTGAGCGCGACGAAGGGGATCGACATCCAGACGATCAGCACGGTGACGACGAAGAACGTCGACATCTGGCTGCTGGTCCAGCTGTAGTCGGCCATGGAGTGCCAGCCCAGCTTGTCCAGCACCCAGTTGACGACGCCGAAGCGCTGGGCGAACAGCCACTGGTAGACGGTGGTCGCGGCGACCACCGGCATCGCCCAGGCCAGCACCAGCCCGATCATCAGCGTGACGCGCATCCGCTTGCCGAGGCGGGCGAGCAGCAGTCCGACCAGGGCACCGAAGAGCATGATCAGGGCGACGTTCACCGCCGTGAACAGGATCGAGCGCAGGGTGACCCGCCAGAAGTCCCCTCCGGTGAGGGTCTCCTTGTAGTTGTCGATGCCGTTCCACTCGGTGACGTGCTGGATCAGCTGCGCCATGTTGAGGTTCTGGAAGGACAGCAGGACGTCCTTCAGCAGCGGCCAGCCGAGCAGCAGCACGGTGGCCGCGCAGGCCGGCAGCAGCAGCAGATACGGGGCGAGGGCACCGCCGCGCCACGTGGGCCCGGGTGGTGACCCGCCGTCCGGCTTGCGGATCTGCACCGGACCGGAGGGCGGCCGTTCGGTCTGCACGGTCATGCTCGCGATCTCTCTTCTCGACCTGCCTACGATCGCCGGGGCGGGGGCCTGCCGCTTCGGCCTGCCTCCGCCCCGGCTGGAGCACTCGTTACTGCTGCTGCGCCAGGCGCTTGTTGAACTCGTCCTCGACCTGCTTGGCGGCCTCGGCCGGCGTCTTGCCGTTCAGCACGGCGGTCAGGTAGGTCTTGATCGGGTTGGGCGCGTTCTCGACCGCGGCCCACTCCGGGATCAGCGGCGTGGTGCCGCCGCCCGCTGCGGCGGGCGCGGCGGCCTCGGCGGCGGCGTTGCCCTTGAGGTTGGTCTGCAGCGACTCCTTGTTGGGGATGACGCCGTTGAGCTTGGCCAGCCGGCCCTCGTGCTCGTCGCTCAGGGCGATCTTCAGGAACTCCTTGGCCAGCTCCTGCTTCTTGCTGCCCGCGGCGACCGCGAGGTTGGAGCCGCCGAGGAAGACGCCCTCGGGCTTGTCGGCCGTGGCACCGGGGATCGTGAAGTAGCCGATCTCCTTCTCGATCTCCGGGTTGGCCTCGATCGCGATGCCGGCTTCCCAGCCCATGCCGATGAACGCGCCCACGTTGCCCTTGCCGAAGACCTCGCCCTGCTGCGGGGTGGCCTCGTCCTTGTCCTTGGGCGCCTTGGAGAGGGCCTGGAACTTCTTGTAGGTCTCCGCGGCGGCGGCGACCTTCGGGTCGCCGAGGTTGGAGACGTACTTGTCCCCGTCCTTCTTGACCAGCTCGCCGCCCTCGCCGACCACCAGGCCGACGAAGTGGTACCAGTTCTGGCCGGGCAGGTAGATCGGCTCGGCGTCGGTCTTGTCGCCGATCGTCTTCAGCGCGTCGTAGAACTCGTCGCGGGTCTTGGGAGTGTCCTTGAGGCCGGCGTCGGCCCAGATCTTCTTGTTGTAGAGGACGACACGGTTGGCGAAGTACCAGGGCGCCGCGTACTGCTTGCCGTCGAACACCGAGGAGTTGTTCAGCGACTCGGTCCACTCGCCGCCGATCTCGGACTTGAGGTCGGCGAGGTCGGCGAGTCCGCCGGTCTTGGCGTAGGCCGGCGTCTGGGTGTTGCCGATCTCGAAGACGTCCGGCGGGTTCTCCTCGGACAGGGCGGTGGTCAGCTTCTGCTGGATGCCGTTCCACTGCTGGATCTCGAACTTGACCTTGGCCTTGGTCTTCGCCTCGAAGGCGGCGGCTACGTCCTTCTGCCACTGGTCCGGCGAGGAACCGTCCATCACCCAGACCGTGAGCGTCTGGCCCGCGTAGCCGTCCGCCCCGGCCTTGCCCTCGCCCTCGTCGCCCTTGTCGCCGCCGCACGCCGCAATGGAGACCATCATCGCCGCGACACCGATCGCGGATATCAGCTTGCGCTTCACGCCACCCTCCTCAGGGATGCCACAAACCCCCCTCGTCCCCGCGGTGACTGACGTACCGCCCTGGGGCCGGGACCTGGACCAATGGTGTAGACCAGTACCGGGGAGCTTGGCCCAGACCATAGGGCGTGTCAAGGGTCTCGTGTACGGCCCGACCAGCCGTTATGGGACCTACATATGCAGGAACCTTTAAGTAAGAACCCCTCGAAAACCACGACTCCTCCACCCACTGCGGGGTAGACCACATGACCTTCGTGGACTAGACCATCGAGGCCGCCGACGGTATACAGGGGGGATCACGGAGCGTGCGGGGAGCCTCTCGCGCGCGGTCGTGCCACGATGTGAGCCGCGACCGGCGGACGTCGGTCGGGTCGGTACGTGAGCCGGGAAGGCGGAGCATGAGCACTGAGGTCAGCAGTGCGGAGAACGAGAACGGGACGCCCGTCCGCACCGCACGCGTGCCCAAGTACTACCGCCTGAAGAAGCATCTGCTCGACATGACGGAGACCCTGCCGCCCGGCACGCCGGTCCCGCCCGAGCGCACACTGGCCGCGGAGTTCGACACCTCCCGCACGACCGTGCGCCAGGCCCTTCAGGAGCTGGTGGTCGAGGGCCGGCTGGAGCGGATCCAGGGCAAGGGCACGTTCGTCGCCAAACCGAAGGTCTCGCAGGCCCTGCAACTCACCTCGTACACCGAGGACATGCGCGCCCAGGGCCTCGAACCCACCTCGCAGCTGCTGGACATCGGCTACATCACCGCGGACGACCGGCTCGCCGAACTGCTCGACATCACCCCCGGCGGCCGGGTCCTGCGCATCGAGCGGCTGCGCATGGCCAACGGAGAGCCGATGGCCATCGAGACCACCCACCTGAGCGCCAAGCGCTTCCCGGCCCTGCGCCGCAGCCTCGTCAAGTACACGTCCCTCTACACCGCCCTCGCCGAGGTGTACGACGTCCACCTCGCGGAGGCCGAGGAGACCATCGAGACCTCGCTGGCCACCCCCAGGGAGGCCGGCCTGCTCGGCACCGACGTCGGCCTGCCGATGCTGATGCTGTCCCGGCACTCGCTGGACCGCGAGGGCAAGCCGGTGGAGTGGGTGCGCTCGGTCTACCGCGGCGACCGCTACAAGTTCGTGGCCCGGCTCAGGCGGCCCGAGGCGTGATCCTGCCCGCGGCACGGCGCAGGTCACACCACCTGCCCCACGGTCCTTCCGTCTCCACGCCCAGCGAGGCGCCGTACGTCGCGTCGAAGCTCGTGGCACCGGCCGGCCTGATCGCCACGCGGGAGGAGAAGGAGGAGGTCCGCCGTGCCACCGTCGGCACTGCTCTGCGCCGGGTGACCGGCGGGGTCGCCGGTACGTCCGTGAGCTGACCGACGAGTCGGCCTACGACCGCCATGTCGCGTATGTCCGCACGGACCACCCCGACGCCGAGGTGCCCACCCGGCGGGAGTTCGAGCGGATGCGGACGGACCGGCGGGAAAACGACCCACGGCAGGGCTTTTCGCCGCTGCTGAGGTACCGGTATCTGAACAAGGGCTTCCGGTGACGGGACACCGTGACCTAGATTGCCTGCGCGTTACACCAGGTGATCAGCGAGGGGACGGAGCCGTTCGATGTCTAAAGCCCCAGATGTGACCAGAGGGCCGGTGGTGACGCCTGTGCGCGTTGTCGTCGCCCTCTGCCTGATAGCACCGTTCGTGTCCATGCTCTGGGTGAGCTCGTACGCGAAGACGGACCCGACGTTCATCGGGATCCCGTTCTTCTACTGGTACCAGATGGCCTGGGTCGTGATCTCCACCGGCCTCACCATGATCGCGTACTGGCTGTGGCAGCGTGACCAGCGCGCCCGCAAGGCCCAGGGAGGTGCCGGGGCATGAAGGACGGCGTGAACGGCGTCGCACTCGCCGTCTTCCTCCTCTTCTTCCTCGCCGTCACGGTGATGGGCTTCCTGGCCTCGCGCTGGCGCAAGGCCGAGAACGAGCACAGCCTCGACGAATGGGGCCTGGGCGGCCGGTCGTTCGGCACCTGGATCACCTGGTTCCTGCTCGGCGGCGACCTCTACACGGCCTACACCTTCGTCGCCGTGCCGGCGGCGATCTACGCGGCGGGCGCGGCCGGCTTCTTCGCCGTCCCGTACACGATCCTCATCTACCCGCTGATGTTCGCCTTCCTGCCACGCCTGTGGTCGGTATCGCACAAGCACGGTTACGTCACCACCTCCGACTTCGTCCGCGGCCGCTTCGGTTCCAAGGGCCTGTCCCTGGCGGTGGCGGTCACCGGCATCCTCGCGACCATGCCGTACATCGCGCTCCAGCTGGTCGGCATCCAGGCCGTGCTGGACGTGATGGGCATCGGCGGCGGCGAGGACACCAACTGGTTCATCAAGGACCTGCCGCTGCTGATCGCCTTCGGCGTACTGGCCGCGTACACGTACTCGTCCGGTCTGCGGGCGCCGGCCCTGATCGCGTTCGTCAAGGACGCGCTGATCTACATCGTCATCGCCGTCGCCATCATCTACATCCCCATCAAGCTGGGCGGCTTCGACGACATCTTCAGCGCGGCGAGCGACAAGTACGAGGCGGCCGGCGCGGGCGGGCTCGTGCCGAACGCCGCCTCGCAGTGGACGTACGCCACGCTGGCACTGGGCTCGGCACTCGCGCTGTTCATGTACCCGCACAGCGTCACGGCCGTGCTCTCCAGCCGCAGCCGGGACGTGATCCGCCGCAACTCCACGATCCTGCCGCTGTACTCGCTGATGCTGGGTCTGCTGGGTCTGCTGGGCTTCATGGCGATCGCGGCCGGCGTCAAGGTGGAGAACGGCCAGCTGGCGATCCCCCAGCTCTTCGAGAACATGTTCCCGGACTGGTTCACCGGCGTCGCGTTCGCGGCGATCGGCATCGGCGCGCTGGTCCCGGCGGCCATCATGTCGATCGCGGCGGCCAACCTCTTCACCCGCAACATCTACAGGGACTTCCTCAAGCCGGACGCCACACCCGCGCAGGAGACCAAGGTCTCCAAGCTGGTGTCGCTGCTGGTGAAGGTCGGCGCCCTCGTGTTCGTCCTGGGCATGGACAAGACGGTCGCCATCAACTTCCAGCTGCTGGGCGGCATCTGGATCCTCCAGACCATGCCCGCACTGGTCGGCGGCCTGTTCACGCGCTGGTTCCACCGCTGGGCCCTGCTGGCCGGCTGGGCGGTCGGCATGATCTACGGCACGGTCGCCGCGTACGGCGTCGCCTCCCCGACGCAGAAGCACTTCGGCGGCTCGTCGGCGGAGATCCCCGGCATCGGGGAGATCGGCTACATCGGCCTCACGGCGTTCGTCCTGAACCTGGTGGTCACGGTGGTCCTCACCTTCGTCCTGAAGGCCGTGAAGGCCCCCGAGGGCGTCGACGAGACCAAGCCCGGGGACTACACGGCGGACGCGGGCGACCCGGGCGTCCAGGTGGAACTGCCGCCGGCGACCGCGGGGGCAGGTCACTAGAGAACGCGAGACAACGCCCGCAAGGGGCGCGGGGCCGTATCGCCACGCGGCGCCGCCGCGTGGCGCGACCAGCCACCCCACCACCCGCAGCGGGCCGCCGGCATCAAGCACAACGGCGGCCCGCTGTCGTGCACACTCCCCCCCATGGACTTCGTCATCCGCCCCGCACTGCCCACCGACCACGCCCCCCTCGGCGACATCACGGCCCAGGCCTACCTCCAGGACGGCCTGCTCGACTTCGGCGAGAGTGACGAATACCTCGGCGAACTCAGAAACGTCGCCAAGCGAGCCGCCGCAGCCGAAGTCCTGGTGGCCGCAGACAACGGCCGCGTCCTCGGCGGCGTGACCTTCGTCCCGTCCGGCGGCCCCATGGCCGACGTGGCCCGCCCCGCGGAGGCCGAGATCCGTATGCTCGCCGTCGCCCGGGAGGCCCGCGGCCGGGGCGTGGGCGAGGCCCTCGTGCGCGCCTGCATCGACCGCGCACGCACCACGGACGGCTGCACCGGCATCGTCCTCTCCACCCAGCGCACCATGCACACAGCCCACCGCATCTACGAACGTCTGGGCTTCGTGCGCACTCCGGAGCGCGACTGGAACCCTCTCGCGCACCTTGACGACATCACGCTCCTCACCTACCAGTTGACGCTCTGAAGTTGTCGGCGACACAACATATGGGGGTGCCTTCGGCGCCCGGCACTAGATGTATGCTCATGCTCGCTGTCGCCGCAGGGGAATCCGGTGCGAATCCGGAACTGTCCCGCAACGGTGTACTTGCGTGCACCCGCCCTGAACAGGGCGCGCACGCCTGTTCAGTCCGAGGACCTGCCGACAGTGCGCCCGGCCGTCCGGTCCGGGTGTCCTGACGTCCGGGTCTCGTGGAATGGGCCGGTGGACGCGACGCCCCGTGCGCTCGTGTGCTGCCCCCTGCCCTCGGCGAGGCCCCTGTGCCGAGCGAGGGAGAGCCCCACGTGACCATCGCGCCAGCCGCACCGGCCGAAGCGACAACGGTGGAAGTGGAATCCGACGGTCCAAAAACCGCGCTGCTGCGGACCCTGGCCGAGCTGACCGCCGACCTCCCCGACGCCGACCCCGGCCGGGTCGCCGCCGCCGCGCTGCGCGGCCGCTCCGCGCGGGCCGACGAGAGCGAACTGCGTGAGCTGGCCACGGAGGCCGCCGCCGGCCTGATCTCCGAGGACCCCGCCTACTCCCGGCTCGCCGCCCGGCTGCTGACCGTCTCCATCGCCGCGGAGGCCGCCTCCCAGGGCGTCACGACCTTCACGGAGTCCGTCGCCGTGGGGCACCGGGAAGGCCTCATCGCCGACCGCACGGCCGACTTCGTACGCCTGCACGCCGACCGTCTGAACGCCCTGATCGACCCGGCCGGCGACGACCGCTTCGGCTACTTCGGCCTGCGCACGCTGCACAGCCGCTATCTGCTCCGGCACCCGATCACCCGCAAGGTCGTCGAGACGCCCCAGCACTTCATGCTGCGCGTCGCCGCCGGCCTCGCCGAGGACGACACCCCCCGGTCGGTGGACGAAGTCGCCGCGCTCTACGGGCTCATGAGCCGTCTGGACTACCTCCCCTCCTCCCCGACCCTCTTCAACTCCGGCACCCGCCACCCCCAGATGTCGTCCTGCTACCTCCTGGACTCCCCCCTGGACGAGCTGGACTCCATCTACGACCGCTACCACCAGGTCGCCCGGCTCTCCAAGCACGCCGGGGGCATCGGGCTGTCGTACTCCCGGATCCGTTCCCGTGGTTCGCTGATCCGCGGCACCAACGGCCACTCCAACGGCATCGTCCCGTTCCTGAAGACGCTGGACGCCTCGGTCGCCGCCGTGAACCAGGGCGGCCGGCGCAAGGGCGCGGCCGCGGTCTACCTGGAGACCTGGCACTCCGACATCGAGGAGTTCCTGGAGCTGCGGGACAACACCGGTGAGGACGCCCGCCGTACGCACAACCTCAACCTCGCGCACTGGATCCCGGACGAGTTCATGCGCCGGGTGAACGCGGACGCCCCGTGGTCGCTGTTCTCGCCGTCGGACGTGCCCGAGCTGGTCGACCTGTGGGGCGAGGAGTTCGACGCCGCGTACCGCGAGGCCGAGGAGAAGGGCCTGGCGAAGAAGGCGCTGCCCGCCCGCGAGCTGTACGGCCGGATGATGCGCACCCTCGCGCAGACCGGCAACGGCTGGATGACCTTCAAGGACGCCGCCAACCGCACCGCCAACCAGACCGCCGAGCCCGGCCACGTCGTCCACTCCTCGAACCTCTGCACGGAGATCCTGGAGGTCACGAGCGACGGGGAGACGGCCGTGTGCAACCTGGGCTCGGTCAACCTGGGCGCGTTCGTCGTGGGCGACGGCATCGACTGGGAGCGGCTGGACGCGACCGTCCGCACCGCCGTCACCTTCCTCGACCGCGTGGTCGACATCAACTTCTACCCGACCGAGGAGGCGGGCCGCTCCAACTCCCGGTGGCGTCCGGTCGGCCTCGGCGCGATGGGCCTGCAGGACGTCTTCTTCAAGCTGCGCCTGCCGTTCGACTCACCCGAGGCGAAGGCCCTCTCCACCCGCATCGCCGAGCGCGTCATGCTCGCCGCGTACGAGGCGTCCGCCGACCTCGCCGAGCGCAACGGGCCGCTGCCGGCGTGGGACAGGACCCGCGCCGCCCGCGGTGTGCTCCACCCCGACCACTACGGCGTCGAGCCTGCCTGGCCGGAGCGCTGGGCCGCCCTGCGCGAGCGGATCGCCGCGGTCGGCATGCGCAACTCCCTGCTGCTGGCCATCGCGCCCACCGCGACGATCGCCTCGATCGCCGGTGTGTACGAGTGCATCGAGCCGCAGGTCTCGAACCTCTTCAAGCGTGAGACGCTGTCCGGCGAGTTCCTCCAGGTCAACTCCTACCTGGTGCGGGAGCTGAAGGCGCTCGGCGTCTGGGACGCGCGCACCCGTGAGGCGCTGCGCGAGGCCAACGGCTCGGTGCAGGAGTTCGCCTGGATCCCCGAGGACGTGCGGCGGCTCTACCGCACGGCCTGGGAGATCCCGCAGCGCGGGCTCATCGACATGGCGGCCGCGCGGACCCCGTACCTCGACCAGGCCCAGTCGCTGAACCTCTTCCTGGAGACGCCGACCATCGGCAAGCTCTCCTCGATGTACGCCTACGCCTGGAAGTCGGGCCTGAAGACGACGTACTACCTGCGCTCGCGCCCGGCGACCCGGATCGCCCGCGCGGCCCAGGCACAAGAGCGAGCCACCATCCCCGTACAGGCGACGCCCGATCCCGAAGCGGTCGCCTGCTCCCTGGAAAACCCCGAGTCCTGCGAGGCCTGCCAGTAATGTCCACCCGTTCCCAGAACCTTCTCGACCCCGGCTTCGAGCTGACTCTGCGTCCGATGCGCTACCCGGACTTCTACGAGCGCTACCGGGACGCCATCAAGAACACCTGGACCGTGGAGGAGGTCGACCTCCACTCGGACGTCGCCGACCTCGCGAAGCTCTCGCCGGAGGAGCAGCACCTGATCGGCCGTCTCGTGGCGTTCTTCGCGACGGGCGACTCGATCGTGGCGAACAACCTGGTGCTGACGCTCTACAAGCACATCAACTCCCCCGAGGCACGGCTCTACCTGAGCCGCCAGCTGTTCGAGGAGGCGGTGCACGTCCAGTTCTATCTGACCCTGCTGGACACCTACCTCCCCGACCCGGAGGACCGGGCGGCGGCCTTCGACGCCGTCGAGAGCATCCCGTCCATCCGCGAGAAGGCCGAGTTCTGCTTCAAGTGGATCAATGAGGTCGAGAAGCTGGACCGCCTGGAGTCCAAGGCCGACCGCCGCCGCTTCCTGCTCAACCTCATCTGCTTCGCCGCGTGCATCGAGGGCCTGTTCTTCTACGGCGCCTTCGCGTACGTCTACTGGTTCCGCAGCCGGGGTCTGCTGCACGGCCTGGCGACGGGCACCAACTGGGTGTTCCGCGACGAGACCATGCACATGAGCTTCGCGTTCGACGTGGTGGACACCGTCCGCAAGGAGGAGCCGGACCTCTTCGACGACCAGCTCCAGCAGCAGGTCACCGACATGCTGCGGGAGGCCGTCGAGGCCGAGCTGCAGTTCGCGCGCGACCTCTGTGGTGACGGCCTCCCGGGCATGAACACCGACTCGATGCGGCAGTACCTGGAGTGCGTCGCCGACCAGCGCCTGACGCGCCTCGGCTTCGCCCCGGTCCACGGCTCCGAGAACCCCTTCTCCTTCATGGAGCTGCAGGGGGTTCAGGAGCTGACCAACTTCTTCGAGCGGCGTCCCTCCGCGTACCAGGTCGCCGTGGAGGGCACGGTCGACCTGGACGAGGACTTCTGATCCTCCTTCTCCCCGAAGCGGTCCTGGGCCTCCCTGATCTCCCGGCCGACGCGTCGCTCGTGCGCGATGCCGAGGAGGGCGGGGAGGACCATGACCGCGAAGAGTCCGGCCACGGCCAGCATTCCGATGAGGGCTTCGATCTGGTTCGCGTTCATGGACACCACTCTCACGCCGGATACTCCTTACCGACAGTGGCAGGACTGCCGTAGACCCTCGATTTACTGCCACCGCTGGGGCACACTGGGCACATGCTCCAGAACGTGGCCGCCGTCCTCGTCGACGGTGTGAACCCCTTCGAGCTCGGCGTCGTATGCGAGGTCTTCGGCATCGACCGGAGCGACGACGGACTGCCGGTGTACGACTTCGCGGTCACCTCCGCCGAGGGGCCCCGGCTGCGGTCGAACGCCGGCTTCTCCATGCAGGTCGAGCACGGTCTGGACCGCCTGGAGACGGCCGACCTGATCGCCGTGCCGGCCGGCTCCCGCTACGAGACGCGGACCTTCCCGCCCGACCTGCTCGACGCCCTGCGCCGGGGCGTCGACCGGGGCGCACGTGTGCTCAGCGTGTGCTCCGGGGTCTTCGTGCTGGGCGCCGCCGGGCTGCTGGACGGACGGCGGTGCGCCGTGCACTGGCGGCACGCAGACGAGCTGGAGCGGCAGTATCCCCGGGCCGTCGTCGAGCCCGACGTGCTGTACGTCGACGAGGACCCGGTGATCACCTCCGCCGGTACGGCCGCGGGCATCGACGCCTGCCTGCACATCGTGCGCAAGGAGCAGGGGCCGGAGGTGGCCAACAGGATCGCCCGGCGGATGGTGGTGCCGCCGCACCGGGACGGCGGCCAGGCCCAGTACATCGAGCGCCCGCTGCCCCGCTCCGAGGGCGACGCGGTCGCCGAGGTGCTGGTGTGGATGGAGCGCAACCTCGACCAGGAGGTCACCGTCGAGCAGCTCGCCGCCCGCGCCCTGATGTCGCCGCGCACCTTCGCCCGCCGCTTCCAGCAGGAGACGGGGACCACTCCGTACCGCTGGATCCTGCGCCAACGGGTGCTGCTGGCCCAGCGGTTGCTGGAAGCGACGGACGAGACGGTGGACGCGATCGCCGGCCGGACGGGGTTCGGCAACGCGGCGGCGCTGCGTCACCAGTTCGTCCGCGCGCTCGGGACCACCCCCCACGCCTACCGGCGCACGTTCAGGGGCCCACAGGCCGCCTGACCGCACGCGCGACGCTCACCTCGGCACCGGCGTGAGCAGCAGCTTGTGCGGACGGAGCGTGATGCCCACCCGGGTGGCGTCGTTCGACCCCGGCACCTGCTCGAAGCGGTACTTCGTCGCCACCGCCGCCGTGATCAGCGTCAGCTGGGCCATCGAGAAGTGGTCGCTCGGGCACTTGCGATTACCCACGCTGAACGGACTCATGGCATATTTCGGCACGTCCTTGACGCGTTCGGGAAGCCACCGGTCCGGGTCGAACTCCAGGTTGTCCGGATACGATCGCGCATCGCGCTGTATCGCGTACGGACTGTAGATGATGTCCGCCCCGGCCGGAATGCGATAGCCGCCGAGTTCCGTGTCGGTGACCGCCCGCCGGGTCAGTATCCACACGGCGGGGCGCAAACGCATCGCCTCCACGACGACATTGTTCGTGTGCGTGAGCTTCCGGACGTCCTCGAATGCGACGGGCCGGCCGCCGGTGACGGATTCTGCTTCGTCCCGGATGCGGTCGGCGTGTTCCGGATGTTCGGCGAGCACCTGGAGCAGCCACATGATCGTGGAAGCCACGGTTTCGCTTCCCGGGGTGAGTATCGCGACCACCTGGTCGTGGATCTCCTGTTCCCCGATGGGCTCGCCATTCTCGTCCTTCGCCTCCAGCAATGCCGTCAGCAAATCGTCCGGCTTTTGACCGCTTGCCCGGCGTTCGGCCACGATCTCGTCGACCAGGAGATGCAAATCGGCCAGTGCCCGGTTGAATTCACGGTTGGCGGGCAGCGGCAGACGGTACAGCGGTCCGAGCGGGATCACCATCCGCTGGTACATACCGCGGAACACGGTGGCGAGGGCGGCGCACAGCCGCTCCGCGCGCTCGTCCATGTACTCGCCGCGCAGCAGGCAGCGGGCCGCAATGCGCACGGCGACCCGGAAGGACTCCGAGGTGCAGTCGATGGTCTCGCCGGGCCGCCAGCGGGTGGTGAGTCCGTGCGCCTCCTCCTCCATGACCGCCGCGTAGGCGGGGATCGCGCCGAGCCGGAACGCGGGCTGGATGGTGCGGCGTTGCCGCCGGTGCCGGGGGCCGTTGGCGGTGGCCACGCCCTCCTTGCCGAGCAGGCCCTCCAGGGACTCCCACAGCGGGCCGTCGATCTTGTAGTCGGGGCTGAGCGCCAGGGCGCCGGTGAGTGCCGGCGTGGTGACGGCGTACACCGTCTTGGGGCCGAGCCGCAGGCGGACCACGTCCCCGTGATCGCGCAGCTGGGACATGAAGGCCAGGGGGTCGCGCGCCAGCTTCCAGCCGTGCCCGAGAAGCGGGACCCCGCCGCCCGCGAAGGGCGGTTCACGCAGTTCCGGCCCCTGCCCCCGGTTCGGGGCAGTGGGCTGTACGGACTCGACGGTCATTTCTCACCTGCCGTTTCGTTGTTGACGTACGGGGGCGTGGACCGGTCGTCCCAGCTGTCGACCATGTAGCGGCCGGACTCGTGGTGGAACCAGTAGACGGAACTGAACCAGTTCCGCATGTTCCCCAGGCAGGCGCGCACGGCGGCGCTCAGTTCCTTTCCGCGTACCGTGCCGTCGGCGAGAGCGTCCGCATACCCCAACGCCTCCCGCTCGACGTCCAGGAATTCAGCAATGCATTCCTCGATGCGCCGCCGCATTTCGACGACCGCCTCTTCCAGACTCAGCCCCTCATGGGTGATGAGACTGATTCCGAGGTTGTGCACCTCGTCGCCCGCGATTTCCTTGGGCAGTGAACAGAGGTCGTTGTACCAGGCGGCGAATTCCTGACTCAGCAGCGCCGCCCGCCGATAGGCCGGGTTCTTCCGCACGGCATCCGGAAGTTCCTGTCCGGCGCTCGGCTCCAGCAGATCGGTCCATATCCAGTGGGCGAAGGTGAGCCGGCGTAGCGCCAGGTATTCCTCCACGCTCGGGACGATTCCCTCGGTGCGGTTGCGGAATTCCCGGTCGTACGCCTCGATCACCGTGTGGAAGTGCCGGGCGAACCGCTCGTTCCAGGTACGGGGCAGGAACGAGAACAGACGCAGCACACTGTCCGCGAACCCCGCCACCAGCGCATCCTGGTGGTGCAGATGCTTCTCGGGGGAGTCGAGCGCCTCGTGCAGCCGGGCCCGGAGCCGGCGCCAGGCCACGGGGCGGTGGTGGACGATGTCACGGTCGTGCCGGTCGTCCCAGACGAAGAACCACGCGCTGTAGTCCGCTATCGCCTGCAGGACGTCGTCGGGGGCACCTATGTAGTACCCCGCCATGAGATCGGTGTAGCACAGGCCGTCGGCATATTCTTCAATCTTGTCCGCCGGCATGAGCCGTTTTTCCAGGAGCCAGGTACGGGTCTTCTCCTGGAGCCTGGGCCAATACGGGTGCAATTGCCTGGGAAACGCCGCCTCGATCACCGGAAGAGACAGCGACGGTGGAACCGCGATCGCGGTCGCGCTCGCTGTGGTGCTGTGTGGGAAAGCAGGCACGAACAAACCCCTCTCAGCCGCCAGTCGGGCACGCCCCTCCCGCTGTGCCGGGCGTGCGCCGTTGCGTAACCCCGCACTTCCCATTCAGCACCACAACTGACCGTTCTGGGAACGGATTTGCTTCATTCACTACCCCACAGTGCCGAGATTCTCCTGGAGCCTGACTGGTTCTGGATCACTCGGGACGCACAGGCGATCGAAGGTGCGACGGACAGACGAACGGCGCCTGGTCAGGCCGGGGAACCTGAGCAGGCGCCGTGCGCGGGAGAAGGATGAGGTGTCAGTCGTTGGCGACCACGGGGTAGCGGGGCTCGTTCTCGGCCATCTGCCGCAGCGCGTCCTTACGTTCGCGCTTGGAGAGCCGGTCGATGTAGAGGTAGCCGTAGAGATGGTCGGTCTCGTGCTGCAAACACCGAGCGAAGTATCCGGTGCCGCGGACCTTGACCGGGTTGCCCCGCTCGTCCTGCCCTAGCACCTCGGCGTAGTCCGGGCGGGCCAGCGGCATGTACGCCGTCGGCACCGACAGGCAGCCCTCGTTGCTGTCGTCGAGCCGGCGCTTCTCGGCGGGCAGTTCGACGACCTCGGGGTTGCACACCACGCCGACGTGCCGGACGCCCTCGTCGTCCGGGCAGTCGTAGACGAACACCTTCAGATCGACGCCGATCTGGTTGGCGGCCAGGCCCACGCCCTCGGCGGTGCGCTGGCTGGCGAACATGTCGGCGACCAGTTGCTGGAGCTCCTCACCGAAGTCGGTGACGTCCTTGCACTCCTTGTGCAGCACCGGGTTGCCGACCACGGTGATCGGCCGCGAGGTGCCCCGCTCACGCCAGGCCGCCTCCCGCTCCTCGCACTCCTCGCTGTCGACGACGAAGCCTTCGTCGTCCACGGGGAGCACGCCCGCGTGCTGCTGATCGGTGTCCTGCTGGGCCATGACCGACGTACGCCTTCCTCGGAAAATCTGGCTGATGCTGATACAGGGTAAAGGGCAGCGCCCCCTGAGGGCCGCGGGGAACTGCGCGATCAACCGCGGCGAACCCGCAGCCGGCAACGGGCTTCAGCAGACCTCCTCCAGGTCCCGCCAATCCCGCGAATCCGGACTGTCGGCAACCCACCCGTCCAGCAACCCCCGCACCAACGAGGCCGGGGCGGCAACGCCACACTCCCGCTCCGGAACCCACAGCTGTCCGTCCGTGCGGTGACCGAGCGGCCCCGGATGCCCCGGCTCGCTGTGGTCGTGGGGATCCAGGTGCTCCCCGTCCCCCTCGTCCGCCGGCATCCGTGACTCCGAGCACAGCCGGCACAGCAGCCGCACCGAGGACGACCAGTCCTCCGCGGCGAACCCGGCGTCGGCGGCGAGCTGCTCCAGGGCGTCCCGGTCGGCCTCGGTCGCGGCCTCCAGGAGGACCACCCAGGTCGGCACGGGCGACGGCGCCCACAGCTCGATCTCGTCGAACACGGGATAGGAGTGCCCGGCGGCGGTGGTCCGCTCCCCGTGCGGCACCCCGTCGTGCAGGACGACCTCGCCCCAGCGCCGCCCCGACGACGGCAGCGGGATGGACAGCACCTCGATCCGCGCCGGATCCAGCCGCCGCCCCCACACGACCTCGGCCTCACCCTCGGGCGACAGCCGTACGGCCGCGCTGCCCAGGTCCATGCCGGCCGGCTCGCCGGAGTCCGTGGCGCCGCCGGGCACGCGCAGCCCGTAGGCCTGCCAGGCGCGCCGGGCCAGCGGCCAGTCCTGCAGGGCGGTCGCGGCGATGCCGACGTTCCACCAGTCGGGTGCGCCGGCCTCCCGGTCGAGCAGGGCGACGGCCCGCAGTCCGGCGGCCCGGGCCTGTTCCCAGTCGTGCCGGAACTTGTGCAGCAGGGCCAGGTTGAACCACGACTCCGACAGCCAGGGCTCCAGATCGGCGGCCCGCGTCAGCAACGCGCCCGCGTCCTCGTAACGACCGTCCCCGATGAGCGTGAACGCCCTGTCGGTGGCCTGCCGCCAAGAGGCGGAGGGCCGGTGCCGTCCCTTGCCGAAGATCCTCACGATTCCCGCCTGCCAGTTCCGTGGAGTGGGCTGGCCTGTGCCCCCGGACACCCTCTCCTTGGCATCCAACCACGTGCGGCTGGAGGGGCGCTCATTACCCATGGGTTACCCAGCCGAGGGCAGGGTCAGACCCTCCCTCGACAGCACCCGGGCCAGCGCCTCGACGACCTCGGGAGCGTAGTCCCCCGCGGCCCCGAGCCGCAGCTCCTCCAGCGCGGTCAGGGGCCCGCCGGGACCCGCGTCCCGGACCTTCTCCTCGTAGGCGTTGACCGCCCGCACGATCCGGGCTGCCGGCGGCTGCTCGGGGTAGGGATCCGCCTGCCGCTCGACCACCACGGCGACCTCGGCGTCCACGCCGGTCTGCCGTACGACCGCGCCGCCCAGGAGCGCGATCCGCCGCTGCTCGGCGCCGGGCAGTCCGGCCGTGGCGCCGCCCGGCACCGGGTCGACCAGGCTCAGCTGCCCGATGTCGTGCATCAGCGCCGCGTACTCCAGCACGGTGAGCTCCGGCCCGGTCAGCCCGAGATCCCGCCCGACGGCCCGGCTGAGCGCTGCGACCCGGCGGGCGTGCCCGGCGGGGGTGTACCCCGCTATCTCGGTGGCGCGGGCGAGGGAGGCGATGGTCTGCCGGTACGTCGTGCGGACGGCGGCGTACCGGCGCAGGGAGACCTGTGCCAGCAGCAGCGGCAGACAGAACACGGGCAGCGCCCACAGTCCGACGACCGCGACCCCGAGCGCCATCACGGCTCCCGTGGCGCACACCGCCGACCCGATGCCGAGCATGCGGTGCAGCTCGTCCCGCAGCAGCGGCCCGAACGGCCACCCGGTGCGGGAGTACGCGAGGGCGGCGGCGAGCAGGGCGTCGCACAGCGCGGTGAGGGTGAGCAGCGCCACGAGCAGCAGTGCGTAGGCGGGCCCGCTCCAGTCCGTGAACGTGCCGCGGTTGTAGAGCGGCTGGAAGCACACGGCGGCGAACCCGACGGTGAGCACCCGCCGGGCGAGATGGTCGAGCACGTGCTCGCCGCCCCGCGCGATGTTCGGCACGCACCCGGCCAGCGAGGCGGCGAGCACGACGCTCACCACCTGGGCGGCGCCGTGGGCGCTGGTCCGCCCGGCGACCTCCCCGAGCAGCGCGTACGACAGTGCCCCGGCGGCGCCGAGCGGCGCGGCCTCCCTGACCCGCGGGCCCGTCCAGCGGGCCAGCTCCCCGAGGGCGACGAGCGCACCGAAGGCCAGGGCGACGCCGCGCTGTTCGAGTCCGGTCCACAGGGTGAAGCCGAGGGACGCGGAGGCGAGGAGCGCGGCCGAGCAGCGGATCAGGAGGAGGGTTCGGGCGCGGGTCAACGGTGTGCTCCCGACCCGCTGGAGACGGGCGGGTGCGGCGGGGGAACCCGGCGGGACGGCACGCCGCCGGCGGTGACGACGGGGTTCCACCCGGACCGCCGTACGGCCCGTACCAGCGCGTCGACCATCACCGGGTCGAACTGCCGCCCCGCGCACCGCTCGAGCTCCTCCAGGGCCACGGAGACGGGCCGGGCCCTGCTGTAGGACCGGGTGGACGTCATCGCGTCGAACGCGTCGGCCACCGCGACCACCCGCGCGGACTCGGGGATCTGCGTCCCCACGAGCCCGTAGGGGTAGCCGCTGCCGTCCAGCCGCTCGTGATGGTGCAGTACGGCGGCCCGGGCCTCGCCGAGGAAGGAGATCCCCCGCACCATCTCGTGCCCGTACTCCGGGTGGAGTTCGATCACCCGCCGCTCCTCGGGCGTCAGGGGCCCCTCCTTGCGCAGCAGCCGGGTGGGCACCCCGAGCTTTCCCACGTCGTGCAGGATCCCGGCGAACCGCAGCACCTCGACCCGCTCGTCGTCCATGCCCAGCTCGCGCGCGATCAGCATGGAGGCCTGGCCGACCCGCTCACTGTGCCCGCGGGTGTACTCGTCCTTGATGTCGACGGCCTGCACCAGCGCCCGGATGGTCGCCTGGTGGGCCCCCCGCTCCCGGTGGTACTGGGCGAAGGCCCACCACGAGACGCCCATCGGCAGCAGCACGAGCAGCGCGGCCACGGGCCCGTACGGGCTGCGCCACAGCACGGCCATCATCAGCCCGGCGAGGCCGTGCACGCCGACCGGTGCCAGCGACCGCGGGAACAGGCCGCGCCAGGCCCGCCGTGGCGACACCCGTTCGGCGACGACGAGGATCCCGCCGTCGAGCAGGGTCTGCACCGCGCAGAAGGTCAGCACCGCGGCCGCGGCGGGCCCGAGGGCGTGGGGAACGTCGGGCGTCACCACGGCATCGCGCCCGCCCAGCGTCCCGAAAACCCGCCCCGCCGCCCACACGGTCAGCGCCAGCTCGGCCGCCCGCCAGATCCGCCGGAGCCGTACGGGCCGCCGCTCGACGGGCGCCATCAGCGCGCCCGGCAGCGCGACCAGCGCGGCGGCGGGCGGAGGCAGCAGGAAGACCGCGGCGAGCAGGACCGGGTAGAAGGTGCCCGGAAAGCGCCTGCGGGCGAGCCACTCCCCGCCGGCGTGGAGGACGGCGAGCAGCGTCATCGCCCACCAGGGCGTACGGAGCGAGGGCAGCGGCAGCAGGCACAGCAGCGCGCCGAGTACGGCACAGGCCACGTACCCGCGTGCCCGTGCCGGAACCGCCTCCATGAACGCCCTCCCCGGTCCCGTGCCTGTCCCAGGGTCCGGAGCCTAGGGCGGCGGGGAGGGGGCGGGGGCCGGCGGCCGGCGGATTAATGCATTCGGGTGACGAGGAGCTCGTACCCGCTGCGGAGCCGCGGAGTCAGGACTCCTGCGGAGCGGCCGTCACGTCGTGCTCGGGCACGGCCTGCCCGGAGCGGATCAGGTCGATCCGCCCCATCACCTTGGCGCGCAGGTCGGTGGGCACGTCGTCATGGCCGCAGCACCGCTTGACCAGCTTCTTCACGGCCTGCTCCAGGCCGTACTTCTCCAGGCACGGCGAGCACTCCTCGAAGTGCTGCTGAAACTTCTCGCGATCGAGGTCCGGCATCTCGCTGTCGAGGAACTCGTACAGGTGGTCGAGTACCTCACTGCAGTCCGTCTCGTGCGGCTCTCCGCAGCTCATGAGCCCGAGCCTTTCGCTTCGTTCGACTCTCCGGCACCGGCCGGGACCAGCCCACGCTCACGGGCGTAGTCCTCGAGCATGCCGCGCAGCTGACGGCGGCCCCGGTGAAGCCGGGACATCACCGTACCGATGGGTGTCCCCATGATGTCCGCGATCTCCTTGTACGCAAAGCCCTCGACGTCCGCGAGATACACGGCGATGCGGAATTCCTCGGGGATGGCCTGCAGCGCCTCCTTCACGTCCGAGTCGGGCAGGTGGTCGAGCGCCTGCGACTCGGCGGAGCGCAGACCCGTCGACATGTGCGACTCGGCGCGGGCGAGCTGCCAGTCCTCGATCTCCTCGGCCGCGCTGCGCTGAGGTTCGCGCTGCTTCTTGCGGTACGAGTTGATGAACGTGTTCGTGAGGATCCGATACAGCCAGGCCTTGAGGTTGGTGCCCTCACGGAACTGGTGGAAGGACGCGTACGCCTTGGCGTACGTCTCCTGCACCAGGTCCTCGGCATCGGCGGGATTGCGCGTCATGCGCAGCGCCGCCGAGTACATCTGGTCGAGGAATTCGAGCGCGTCCCGCTCGAAGCGCGCACTGCGCTGCGAGTCCGTCTCCGCGCTGTTGCCCCGGCCCTCGGACAGCTCCGCCTGGCCGTTGTCGGTCCCTGCGTCGTTACCGGTGACCGGACCCACCTCCTCAGCGATCTGGGCGGGGCCGAACCCGGTCCCACCAGAATCGGAGGATAGACGACGATCCGCACCCGCCGCCGCTCGAATGGGGGCGGTCTTGGCCGCGTGCAGCACCGTCCAGTCCAGGTCAGTGCGGCTGCTGCGGCTCGGGCAGAAGGTCGAACCCATGCGGCGGACTTCCTCTCCTACGACGTCGGTGCTGGTCATCAGCGCTTCTGTCCGCCTCAACAGTGGCCAGGTCCCCGGCATTCCCGGCACCTCACCCCAGGGACCCGGCCCACTCCACCACCGCGTCCGTGATGATCGCGACAGCCTCGTCCTGGCCGATCTCCGCCCTTTTCGGCACGGCGAAGCCATGATCGCCGTACGGCACCTCGACCAGCTCGTAGTCCCCTTCGGGGAACTCCGCAGGCCTGCCGAAGGGGTCGTTACCGCCCTGTACGACGAGGGTGGGCACCCCCGCGCCGAGCAGTTCCGCGGCGCGGGACCTCTCGGGCCTGCCCGGCGGGTGCAGCGGAAAGCCGAGGGCGAGGACCGCCGCCGCGCCCAGCTCCGTCGCCGTGCGGCAGGCGACCCGGGCTCCGGCGCTGCGCCCGCCCGACACGACCGGGAGCCCCGGCGCCGCGAGCGCGGGCCAGAGGCCGCGCCAGCCGGAGTCCAGCGTCTTCGGCGCCGGCGCCAGCTTCCTCCCGGCGACCCGCCAGGGCTGCTCCACCCGTGCCACGCTCACGCCGTGCCGGGGCAGGGCCCCCGCCAGTGCCAGCAGGTCGCGGGCCTCGATGCCGCCGCCCGCGCCGTGGCCGACGGCCACAACGAGCCGGGCCTTCTTCGCCCGGTGCCAGGTGACGCGGGCGGTGCCCGCCTCGGTCTCGACCGTCTCGACGGCGTCAGGGGTCACGTCGGTCACATCTGCGCTCACATCAGAAGAGTGTGCCCTCCACCGGTCCCTCCAGCTCCTTCAGCAGCTCCGGGCCGTTGTTGCGGACGTTGGACACGGCCGTGGTCACCGGGTAGGCGCGCATCAGGCCGGGCGGGGGCGGCGCGAGCAGCTCACGCAGGTCGTCGGGGTCGGTGCGGGACGGGTCGAGCCAGGCGTCCCAGCGGTCGGGGGTGAGCATCAGCGGCATCCGGGGGTGGATGTCGGCCAGCGTGCAGGGACCCTCGGCGGGGGCCACCGCCAGCTCGCTGCTCTCGGCCTCGGTGGTGATCACCGAGCAGGTGACCCACCAGGCCCGCGGATGGTCGTCGGGCAGCGTCCGGTCCCGCCAGAACTCGTACAGCCCCGCCATCGCGAAGACGGAGCCGTCGGCGGGCAGCACGAAGTACGGCTGCTTGCGCGGCCGCTTCTTCCTGCCCTCGACCTCCAGGTCCCGCTCCTGCGCTCCGGTGACCCACTCGTAGTAGCCGTCGGCGGGCAGGATGCAGCGCCGGGCGGCGAAGGCGCGGCGGTACGCGGGCTTCTCGTGCACGGTCTCGGCACGCGCGTTGATCATCCGGGCGGCGCCCTCGGGCGTCTTGGCCCAGGACGGGACGAGGCCCCACTTCAGCTTGCGCAGCTGCCGAACCGGTCGCGGGTCGGCCGCGTCTTTCAGGGGACGGTCGAGGACGGCGTAGACCTCCTTGGTCGGCGCCACGTTGAAATCGGGCTCCAGAGACTCCTCCGGCTCCCACTTCTCGACCTCGAAGATTCCTGCGAGATCCTCGGGCCTACGACTGGCTGCATACCGTCCGCACATACGTGCCACACTGCCAGACCGCCGCCGAAGACAGGGAGCGCCCCGGAAACATGGACAGCACGACAGCCACATCACTCTGGGACGAACTCATCGGCAGCCAGCCCGACCCCGACCTGTGGGTCGTCCTCGCCACCCTGGCCGCCGCGCTCGCCGTCGTCGCCCCGCACGGGCTGTGGCGCGTCGCCCGCAACGCCATCACCATCGCCCACGAGGGCGGCCACGGCCTGATCGCGCTGTGCACCGGCCGCACCCTGACCGGCATACGCCTGCACTCCGACACCAGCGGCCTCACCGTCAGCCGGGGCAAGCCGTACGGCATCGGCATGATCCTCACGGCGGCCGCCGGGTACACCGCTCCCCCGCTGCTCGGCCTCGGCGGCGCGGCACTGCTCGCCTCCGGGCACATCACCCTGCTGCTGTGGGTGGCGACGGCCCTGCTGCTGGCGATGCTGGTGATGATCCGCAACGCCTACGGCGTGCTCACCGTGTTCCTCGCCGGCGGCGCCTTCCTCCTGGTCTCCTGGCTTGCCGGGCCCCAGGTTCAGGCGGCGTTCGCCTACGTGGTGGTGTGGTTCCTGCTGCTCGGCGGAGTGCGTCCGGCGTTCGAGCTCCAGGCGAAGCGACGCCGGGGCGGCGCGGGCGACTCGGACGCGGACCAGCTGTCGCGGCTGACGCACGTGCCGGCCGGGCTGTGGCTCTTCTTCTTCCACGCGGTGTCGCTGAGCTCGCTGATCGGTGGCGGGCGCTGGCTCCTGGAGGTGTGAGCGCGCACACCGGCGCGCCGGGAAGAGCCCGACCAGCCACAACGCACCCGCACCCGAACCACCGCCGCCCACTAGTGCCGCGGCAGGCGACGTTCGACCGTTGAGGAGCGGCGTCCGGTGCGTCCTGTCGGCGTGCCGGCCGGAAGCCCTCGTACTGGATGTACTCGGGCTTCCGGCCGGTGCGGCGAGAGGGCGTGCAGGGCGTCGCGACGGGGCGAACGTTGCCTGTTGCGGCACTAGAGTGGGGCCCATGGCGCAGAACCCCGCAGACACCTCCCTCTGGCCCGCCCCGCACGCGAGCGGAGCCGTCGACGCGACGGTCCATGTGCCCGGATCCAAGTCGGTCACCAACCGCGCCCTGGTGCTCGCGGCCCTCGCCTCCGAGCCCGGCTGGCTGCGCCGTCCGCTGCGTTCCCGCGACACGCTCCTGATGGCCGGTGCCCTGCGGGCGATGGGCGTCGGCATCGAGGAGGGCGTGGGGCCCGACGGCACGGGCGAGGCGTGGCGGGTGCTCCCAGCCGGCCTGCGCGGCCCGGCCACCGTCGACGTCGGCAACGCCGGCACGGTGATGCGCTTCCTGCCGCCGGTCGCCGCGCTCGCCGACGGCCCGATCCGCTTCGACGGCGACCCGAGGTCGTACGAGCGCCCCCTGAACGGCGTCATCGACGCGCTGCGCGTGCTCGGTGCCCGGATCGACGACGACGGGCGCGGCACACTGCCGCTGACCGTGCACGGCGGGGGCGCGCTGGACGGCGGCCCGGTCGAGATCGACGCCTCGTCGTCCTCCCAGTTCGTGAGCGCCCTGCTGCTCTCCGGCCCGCGCTACAACCAGGGCGTGGAGGTCCGCCACACCGGCTCCACGCTGCCGTCCGTACCGCACATCCGGATGACGGTCGACATGCTCCGCGCGGTCGGCGCGCAGGTCGACACCCCGGAGTCGGGTGGCGAGCCGAACGTCTGGCGGGTCACGCCGGGCGCCCTGCTCGGCCGGGACCTGACGATCGAGCCGGACCTGTCCAACGCCCAGCCGTTCCTGGCGGCGGCCCTGGTCACCGGCGGCAAGGTGCTGATCCCGGACTGGCCGTCCCGCACCACCCAGCCCGGCGACCGGCTGCGGGAGATCTTCACCGAAATGGGCGGTTCCTGTGAACTGACCGATTACGGCCTGGTGTTCACCGGATCGGGCGGGATCCGGGGCATCGACGTGGACCTCGGAGACGTCGGCGAACTCACCCCCGGCGTCGCGGCGGTCGCCGCCCTCGCCGACTCGCCCTCGACGCTGCGCGGCGTCGCGCATCTGCGGCTGCACGAGACGGACCGCCTGGCCGCGCTCACCAAGGAGATCAACGCACTCGGCGGTGACGTCACCGAGACCGCCGACGGCCTGCACATCCGCCCCCGCCGCCTGCACGGCGGGATCTTCCACACCTACGAGGACCATCGCATGGCGACCGCCGGCGCGATCATCGGCCTCGCGGTGGAGGGTGTGCAGATCGAGAACGTGGCGACGACGGCGAAGACCCTGCCGGACTTCCCCGAGCTGTGGACCGGGATGCTCGGGGCCTAGGGGTCACGCCATGCGCCGCTACGGCAAGCACACCGACGAGGACGACATCCGCTCCCGCCCCAACCGCAAGGGCAACCGGCCGCGTACGCACATCCGCCCCAAGCACGAGGACGCGGCCGAGGGCATGGTCCTCACCGTCGACCGGGGGCGCCTGACCTGCCTCGTCGGCGACACCGTGGTCATGGCCATGAAGGCCCGTGAGCTGGGCCGCAAGGCGGCGGTGGTCGGCGACCGGGTGGCCCTCGTCGGCGATCTGTCCGGCAAGAAGGACACGCTCGCGCGGATCGTGCGGATCGCGGAGCGCACCTCGGTGCTGCGCCGCACCGCGGACGACGACGACCCCTACGAGCGCGTGGTCGTCGCCAACGCCGACCAGCTCGCCATCGTCACCGCCCTCGCCGACCCCGAGCCACGCCCGCGCCTGATCGACCGCTGCCTGGTGGCTTCCTACGACGGCGGCCTGGAACCGCTCCTGGTGCTGACCAAGTCGGACCTGGCCCCGCCCGACAAACTCCTGGAGCTGTACGGCGACCTCGACATCCCGTACGTCGTCACCAGCCGCGAGGAACTGGAGAACGGCGACGCGGCGGAGCGGGTGTTCGAGCAGCTGGAGGGCAGGGTCACGGCGTTCGTCGGGCACTCCGGCGTCGGCAAGACGACCCTGGTGAACGCGCTGGTGCCCGAGGAGCGGCGGCGGCTGACGGGGCATGTGAACGCGGTGACCGGGCGTGGCCGGCACACCACCACGTCGGCGCTCGCCCTGCCGCTGAAGGACACGGACGGCTGGGTGATCGACACGCCGGGCGTACGGTCGTTCGGGCTCGCGCACGTCGACCCGTCCCGGGTCATCCACGCCTTCCCCGACCTGGAGCCCGGCACGGAGGGCTGCCCGCGCGCGTGCAGTCACGACGAGCCGGACTGCGCGCTGGACCAGTGGGTCACCGAGGGCCACGCCGACGCCGACCGGCTGTACTCGCTACGGCGGCTGCTGGCGACGCGGGAGCAGACGGAAGGAGACTGACCGCCCCGCTGTTTCTCTTCATACGGGGTTTGTCCACCGTCGGCTTCGGTAAGGGCATAATCGCAAAAGCCGGATGCCAACCCTGACAGACGCCTGCAAGCCGTCACAGTTCGTGAAGAAACGGGGAGGACAGCACATGGCGTGGCTGCTGGTCATCGTGGCCGGGTTGCTCGAAACCGGCTTCGCGGTCTGCCTGAAGCTGTCGCACGGCTTCACCAGACTCTGGCCGACGATCGCGTTCGCCGTCTTCGCGCTCGGCAGCTTCGGTCTGCTGACGCTCGCGTTGCGCAGACTCGACGTGGGTCCCGCCTACGCGGTGTGGACCGGCATCGGCGCGGCCGGGACGGCCATCTACGGCATGGTCTTCCTGGGCGACCTCGTCTCCACGCTGAAGATCGTCTCGATCAGCCTGGTCATCATCGGCGTCATCGGCCTGCAGCTGTCCGGCTCGGCGCACTGAGGTGAATCGAGGCGCACTGAGCGCGCACCAGGTCCACGACGCCGCCTTCACCTGGAGGCGCGGCCACGCAGGACAGCGCGAGCCGGACGACCAGCTCGCAGGAGCGGGCCAGTTCGGCGGCGTCCGCCTGGGGCACGCCCGGTCCGGCCAGCACCGCCACGGCACGGTCGCGGACGAGGGCCACGAAGTCGCCGGGCGAGGGCAGGGGCCGGTCCGCCCGCCGTTGCGCCGGAACCGCGCAGGAGGACGGCACCGCCGACAGCATGGGTGAGGGCAGCCACTCGCCCCAGCAGCCGGTGAGCATGGCGCGCACCAGGGCGTTGCCGCGGGCGGCCGAGATGGTCCACTCGGCGGCCGCCGTCAGCCGGTCGCGGGGGTCGCACTGGGCGGTCAGTGCCCGTTCGACGCCGGCGAGGTAGGCGTCGGCCTCCCTGCGCACCAGGGCCCTGGCGAGCCCCTCCTTGCTGCCGAACTCGTTGTACAGGGTCTGCCGGGACACCCCGGCCGCCGCGGCCACGTCCACCATCCGCACGGCGGCCCAGGGCCGCCGTGCGAGCGCCGTGAAGGCGGCGTCCAGCAGAGATTCCCGGGCAGCGGGCATCGTCGCCTCCCTGGGGGGACGGACTCTGCGCCCAGATTTGACGCGTACCGAAGCACTGTCAAGGGTTCGCGCAGGTCGCCAGGGCTCGCGCGGCGCCCCGCCCGGCGCCGCGCAACGCGCCGCCACGGCCCCCTGTAGCCCCGTAAGGACCACGGCGGATACCGTTCCTCACATGCCCGACTATCTCGACGACCTGCGTCTGGCCCACGTCCTCGCCGACGCCGCCGACGCCGCGACGACGGATCGCTTCAAGGCCCTCGACCTCCTGGTCGAAACCAAGCCCGACATGACGCCGGTCTCCGAGGCCGACCGGGCCGCCGAGGAGCTCATCCGGGGCCACCTCCAGCGCGCCCGCCCACGCGACGCGATCCTCGGCGAGGAGTACGGCGTCGAGGGCACGGGACCCCGCCGCTGGGTCATCGACCCCATCGACGGCACCAAGAACTACGTACGCGGCGTCCCCGTCTGGGCGACGCTGATCTCCCTGATGGAGGCCTCGGAGGGCGGCTACCAGCCCGTCGTAGGTCTTGTCTCCGCCCCGGCGCTCGGCCGCCGCTGGTGGGCCGCGAAGGGCAACGGCGCCTTCAGCGGGCGCAGCCTCACCTCCGCGAGCCGGCTGCAGGTCTCGCGCGTCTCCAAGCTCTCGGACGCATCCTTCGCCTACTCCTCCCTCTCCGGCTGGGAGGAGCAGGGCCGCCTCAACGGCTTCCTGGACCTCGGCCGCGAGGTGTGGCGCACGCGCGCGTACGGCGACTTCTGGCCGTACATGATGGTCGCCGAAGGGTCCGTCGACATGTGCGCCGAGCCGGAGCTGTCCCTGTGGGACATGGCGGCCAACGCGATCATCGTCACCGAGGCGGGCGGCACCTTCACCGGTCTGGACGGCCGCCACGGCCCGCACAGCGGCAACGCGGCCGCGTCGAACGGCGTACTCCACGACGAGCTGCTGTCGTACCTCAACCAGCGTTACTGAACGCCTACTTGTTGACCCGTGCTTTACCTGTCACTCTGAGAGTCCCCCCACTTGTGAATTTGTGAAACGATGAACAAGCTGCGGGGACACTTCAGGAGGTGGCTCCATCCATGCTCGTACGTGACGCCATGAGCACAGTCGTCCTCACCATCGGCCCCACCCACACCCTGCGCCAGGCCGCCGCGCTGATGTCCGCCCGCCGGGTCGGCGCGGCCGTCGTCCACGACCCCGACGCCGGCGGCATCGGCATCCTCACCGAGCGCGACATCCTGAACTCCGTAGGGCTCGGCCAGAACCCCGACACCGAGCACGCCCACGACCACACGACCACCGACGTGGTGTTCGCGGCCCCGACCTGGACCCTGGAGGAGGCGGCCAGCGCCATGGCGCACGGCGGCTTCCGGCACCTCATCGTCCTGGACGGCGGCGAACCCGCCGGCATCGTCTCGGTCCGCGACATCATCCGCTGCTGGGCACCGATACGGCAGCGGGTGCCCGCCTGAGCGAACGGGCACGCCCGCGCACGGACGGGCCGGCCCCCTCGTTCAGGGGGCCGGCCCGTCCTCCCGGCAAGCGGTCCAGTGCTGGTTGTGTCAGCCGCGCAGGGCCTGGACCGCGGCCTCCAGCCGCTTGCCGAAGTCGGGGTCCGCCTGTCGGAAATTGTTGATCGCGCGTGCGGCGATCTCGTCGCGCGAGACGCCCGAGATGGCGCCGGCCAGGTTGCCGATCAGACGCTCCTGCTCGTCCGCCGACATCAGCCGGTAGAGGTTGCCCGCCTGGACGAAGTCGTCGTCCTCGGCGTGCACCGGGGTCGGGTGGCTGCCCGTGCCGCCGGCGAATCCGCCGAACGGCTGCCACAGCGCACGGCCGGTCTGCGCCGGGCCCCCGAAGCTGTTCGGCTCGTAGTTCTTCGCGCCGCCGTGGCGGCCGTCGTACAGGAAGCCGTCACGGGAGTGGGTGCGCGCCTCGGCGGCGTGCGGACGGTTCACCGGCAGGTGGTCGGCGTTGATGCCGACGCGGTAGCGGTGGGCGTCGCCGTACGCGAAGAGACGGCCCTGCAGCATCTTGTCCGGGGACGGGCCGATGCCCGGCACGAAATGGGCGGGGCTGAAGATCGACTGCTCGACCTCGGCGAAGACGTTCTGCGGGTTGCGGTTGAGCTCCAGCTTGCCGATCTCGATGACCGGGTAGTCCGCGTGCGGCCAGACCTTGGTCAGGTCGAACGGGTTGAAGCGGTACGTCGCAGCGTCGGCCGCCGGCATGATCTGCACGCCCACGCTCCAGGACGGGAAGTCGCCCCGCTCGATGGACTCGCGCAGGTCGCGCTGGTGGGAGTCGGGGTCCTTGCCCGCGAGGATCTCGGCCTCCTCGGCGGTGAGGTTCTTGATCCCCTGGTCGGTCTTGAAGTGGTACTTGACCCAGAAGACCTCACCGGCCTCGTTGTTCCACTGGAAGGTGTGCGAACCGAAGCCGTCCATGTGCCGGTACGAGGCGGGGATGCCACGGTCGCCGAACAGCCAGGTCACCTGGTGCGTGGATTCGGGAGACAGGCCCCAGAAGTCCCAGACGTTGTCCGCCTCCTGCGAGCCGGTGTACGGGTCGCGCTTCTGGGTGTGGATGAAGTCCGGGAACTTGATGGCGTCCCTGACGAAGAACACCGGGGTGTTGTTGCCGACCAGGTCGTAGTTGCCCTCCTCGGTGTAGAACTTCAGCGAGAAGCCGCGCGGGTCACGGACCGCGTCGGCCGCGCCCAGGTTGCCCGCCACCGTGGAGAAGCGCAGGAAGACCTCGGTCTGCTTGCCGGCCTCGGAGAGGAACTTGGCCCTTGTGTACGGGGTGACGTCGGCGGTCACGGTGAAGGTGCCGTAGGCGCCGGCACCGCGGGCGTGCACCACACGCTCCGGGATGCGCTCACGGTTGAAGTGGGCCAGCTTCTCCAGCAGGAGCTGGTCCTGGACGAGCACGGGGCCGCCCACGCCCGCGGTCTCGCTGTTCTGGTTGTCCGCGACCGGGGCACCGGCCTCCGTCGTAAGCGGTCCCTGCGTCACGTGCGCCTCCTGGGTCATTCTTCGCGTGTTCCTGCTCGTCGGCCGGCTTCCTGTCCTTCGGCCGGAGCCGACTCGATCCTACAATGGACTTTGTCTAAGTCAAGCAGAGCTCCAAAGTCACACCTGTTCGGAAATTGTTCCTTTGCTGCTAGGCTGGTTCTCATGAGTGACCTTCTGGAACGGCTGCGCGGACGCGGATGGCGGATGACCGCGCAGCGGCGTGTGGTGGCCGAGGTCCTCGACGGCGAACACGTCCATATGACCGCCGACGAGGTGCACGCCAGGGCTGTCGCCAAGCTGCCCGAGATCTCCCGGGCGACCGTCTACAACACGCTGGGCGAGCTGGTCTCCCTCGGTGAGGTGCTCGAGGTCAGCACGGACAAGCGCGCCAAGCGGTACGACCCGAACGCGCGTCGGCCGCATCACCACCTGGTCTGCGCCCGGTGCGGCGCGATCCGCGACGTCCACCCCACGGGCAACCCGCTGGCCGACCTCCCCGACTCGGAGCGCTTCGGCTTCAAGGTCTCGGACGTCGAGGTGACGTACCGCGGCGTGTGCCCGAACTGCGCGGCGGCGTAGCTCCGCGACCCTTCGCTTCCACCTTCCGGACAGCCCCTGGCGCCTTCCTGGCCGCCGGGGGCTGACTGCTGCGCGCCGTGCGGTGCGGCGGTGGGGCGGCTCGGGTGCTGGGCGGTTCGGGTGCTGGGCGGCGCGGGTGCTTGCGCAAACACCGAAGGCCGGAGTCCAGTGGCTGGACTCCGGCCTTCGGCCTTCAGTAGCGGGGACAGGATTTGAACCTGCGACCTCTGGGTTATGAGCCCAGCGAGCTACCGAGCTGCTCCACCCCGCGTCGGTGAATGCAACGTTACGTCAAGGACGCGGACAGAAGCAAATCACTTAACCGTGCACCGGTCACCGTGCCCAGGGAACCGTGCACAGGCAGCACCAGGCCGCACCCCGCCCGACGCGCGCCTTGCCCCGCGTCAGGCCGACAGCTCCTCCCGCAGCGCGTCCCGCAGCCGCGCCGCCCGCTCGGCGACCTCCCGGGGCCCCAGGGACACCGCGCGGTCGGCCCAGCGCTGCCCTTCGGCCAGCTCGCCCCGACGCGCGTAGACGAGGGCGAGCCGCAACGCCGCCCGCCCGTGCCCCGCGTCGGCCGCCCGCGTCCACCACACCGCCGCCTCCGGCTCGCTCCCCTCCCGGGCCAGCAGCAGACCCAGGTTGAACGCCCCGTTCCGCGACCCCGCCTCGGCCGCCTCCCGGTACCAGCGAGCCGCCTCGACGACATCGCCCCGCGCGGCCGCCAGCATCCCGACCCGCACCTGCGCCCGCCGATGCCCCTGCGCCGCCGCCCGCTCGTACCACTCCTCGCACTCGGTCTTGTCGTGTGCCGGCTCCCCGAGCTCATGGGGCGACACCGGCGGCCGCCGGGCGTCGAGCACGGCCGCGAGCCGGTACGCCGCCTCCGCGCTGCCACCCCCCGCCGCGCACCGCAGATGCCGCTCCGCCTCGCGCTCGTCCCCGTTCCGCAGCCGTGCCATCCCGACCTGCAACGCCGCCTCGATGTGCCCGGCGGCCGCGGCCCGCTCGTACCAGCGCAGCGCGGCCGCGTCCTCGCCCCGCCCCGCGTGCAGGATCCCCAGGTTGAAGGCGGCATCGACGCTCCCCACCTCCGCGGCCTTGGAGAACCAGGGCTCCGCCCCGGTCTCGTCGCCGCCCTGGAGCAGCAGGATCGCCAGCGCGTTCGCCGCCTCCCGATGCCCGGCGTACGCCGCACGCCGGTACCACTGCTCGGCCTGCGTGGTGCGCCCCTGCTCCGCGCAGAGCAGCCCGAGGTTGTAGGCGCCGTTGACGTCGCCGGCGTCCAGGGCTGCCCGGTACCAGCGCTCGGCGGTCTGCGTCTCGCCACGCTCGGCGTGCAGCGCTCCCAGCGCGTTCGCCGCGTTGCCGTCACCGTCCTGCGCGGCCCGCAGCCACCACACGGCGGCGCTCTCCTCGTCCCCCGCGTCCCGCAGCAGGAACCCGAGCGCACAGGCGGCGCGCGGCTCGCCGTCCTTGGCGGAGGTCAGATACCAGCGCCCGGCCTCCTTCAGCTCCCCGCGCTTCTCCAGGATCGCCCCCAGATGCAGCGCGGCACGCCGGTGCCCGCGTGCGGCGGCCTGCCGGTACCACTGCTCGGCCTCCTCCTCCGCCGCGTTCGCGGAAGCTGCCGGAGCAGCTCCGTCACCGGCACCGACACCGTTGTCAGCCCCCCTCCCGCCTGCGCGCAACGCTCTGCGATCAAGCGTGCGGGCGAGCCGGTACGCCGCCTCCCGGTGGCCCCGCTCGGCGGCCGCCCGCATCCACCGCTCCGCGCCGGGGTCCCCCCGGTGTTCCAGCAGATCGGCCAGCGCGTACGCCCCGAGGACGTGCCCCTGCTCGGCGGACTGCAGCAGCCAGTACTCGGCGGCCGGCTCGTCACCGCGCTCCCGGTGATGCCGTCCGAGCGCGTGCGCGGCGGCCGCGCTGCCGGCGACGGCGGCGATCCGCCACCATCCGGCGGCCTCGTCGGCGTACCCCCGCTGGTGCAGCAGGACGCCCAGGTTGTTCGCCGCGGCGCGGTCGCCCCCGGCGGTCGCGGCGCGCAGGTGGGGTTCCGCTCCGTCGAGATCACCACGGCGCAGCAGCATGGCCCCGAGGACGCTCATCGCCTCGACGTCACCGGCCTCGGCGGCGAGCCGCTGCCGCGCCTCCTCGACCGCCTCGCCCGTTTCGTCCCGGGTCTCCTCCTGGCCGGCGGGCTGCACAAATCGCCCTGTCTCGCACAGAGTTGCCTTGTCCCCCATAACGTCCATCGTCGCACCACCTGCAACCTGGGTACACCTCGTATACCGCAGCCAGTGAGGTCACTTCAGCGTTTTGTCGACATGCCCACAGAGAGATAAGTCAAACACAGATCCACCAACTCCCCACGGCGGCACGGCGATATGGCATGTCGGCACATGCGTTCGCACACCACGAAGGCCCGGATCCTCAATGGATCCGGGCCTTCGCGATGGCCGACGTCACGTCGACTTCAGTAGCGGGGACAGGATTTGAACCTGCGACCTCTGGGTTATGAGCCCAGCGAGCTACCGAGCTGCTCCACCCCGCGTCGTTGTTCTGCAACCGTATCACGACGCGGGAGGAGCTTTTCGATCAACTGCCCTGCGGACTGCCGCTCGGACTCGGGCTGGTCGGACTGCTGGGGCTGGGGCTGCTGGTGCCACCGGCAGCGCCGCCACCGCCGGCGTCGCCGGCCCTCGACTGGGCCTCCTCGGCCCGTCGCAGCGCCGCCTCAAGGTCCTCCTGGGCCCGGCCGTACGCCTCCCAGTCACCCTTCGTCAGGGCCTCCTGGCCGGCCTCGAAGGCCTTCTGGGCGTCGTTGAGGGCCTCCTGGACGGTCGGGTTGTCGCTCGTCGGCGGTGGCGGTGTCGCGGTGTCGCCGTCGCCCTCACCGGTGTCCTCGGGCGGCGGCGTCGAACCCTCCGCCCCGAACACCTTGTTGAGCGCCTCGTCGAGGGTGTCCTCGAACGCCGTGTTGCCGCCGTAACTCACCAGCACCTTGCGCAGCAGCGGGTACTGGAGTCCGCCACCGCGTACGTACACCGGCTCCACGTACAGCAGTCCGCCGTCCAGCGGCACCGTCAGCAGGTTGCCGTACTCCACCTCCGAGTCGCCGCCTCGCAGCAGCCGGATGGACTCGGCGATGTCCTGTTCGGAGTTGAACTGGCTCTGCACCTGCTTGGGTCCGTTGACCGTCGTGCTCGTCGGCAGCTTCAGGATCCTGATCTTGCCGTAGTCACTCTTGCCCGCCTCGGCGTCGACCGCCATGAACGCGCTGAGGTTGTCCCGGCCGTTGGGCGTGAAGGTCGTCGTCAGCGAGAACGCCTGGGCCTTCTGGTCGGGCATCCTCATGCTCAGGTAGTACGGCGGCACCGCGTCGCCCGACTTGTTGGTCGGGTCGTCCGGCACCTGCCACACCTCACTGCCGCTGAGGAAGGTGTCGGCGTCCTTCACGTGGTAGCGGGTCAGCAGCTCTCGCTGCACCTTGAACAGATCCTGCGGGTACCGGAGATGGTCCATCAGGTCGCGCGAGATCTCGCTCTTGGGCTCGACCGTGCCGGGGAACGCCTTCATCCAGGTCTTCAGGACCGGGTCCTGGGAGTCCCACTGGTAGAGCTTGACGTCGCCGGTGTACGCGTCGACGGTCGCCTTCACCGAGTTGCGGATGTAGTTGACCTGGTTCTGCTGGGCCACGACGGCACGCTGGTCGTTGGTCGCGGTGAGCGAGTCGGCGGTGGTGTCGCCGAGGGTCGTACGCGAGGCGTAGGGGTATCCGTTCGTCGTCGTGTACGCGTCGACGATCCACTCGATCCTGTTGTTGACCACCGCCGGGTAGGCGTCGCCGTCGATGGTCAGCCACGGGGCGACCGCCTCGACACGCTCCTTGGGCGTGCGGTTGTACAGGATCCGCGAACCGTCGCCGATGGCGCCGGAGTACAGGATCTGCGGCTCGTTGAGCGCGACCGCGTAGGCGGCGCGGTTCATCGGGTTCTCGAGATCGACGCCCCCCTTGCCCTCGTAGCTGTAGGTCTTCTCACCGCTGTCGTCGGAGTAGTCGATCTCCTTCTGGGGACCGCCGACGATCGAGTACGTGTTGGTCTTCTCGCCGTAGTAGATCCGCTGCTCGTACTGGCCGAGCTGCCCCTTGGACGGCAGGTCGGACTCGGTGAAGACCGGGCGGCCCTCGGAGTCCACGGCGGTGCCCTTCGCGGCGACCGCGCCGTAGCCGTGGGTGTAGCGGAAGTGGTTGTTGATCCAGTTCTTCTTGTCGATGCCCGCGTAGTTCAGCTCGCGCAGACCGATGACCGTGTCCTGCTCGGTGCCGCCCATGGTGTAGCGGTCGACGTCCAGGTTGGTCGGGAACGCGTAGTACTTCCGCATCTGCTGGAGCTGCTGGAAGGTCGGCGAGATGATGTTCGGGTCCATGATGCGGATGCTCGCCGTGGAGTCCACGTCGTCCCGCAGCTTGCTGGCGTCCTTGGTGTTGGCCGTGCCCGAGTAGTCGCTGACCTGGGTCCCGTCGATGCCGTACGCCTCACGCGTCGCCGCGAGGTTCTTCTCGACGTACGGGGCTTCCTTGGCCTGCTCGTTCGGCTGGACCTGGAACTTCTGCACGATCGCCGGGTACAGCCCGCCGATCAGGATCGCCGACAGCACCATCAGGCCGAAGCCGATCAGCGGCAGCTGCCAGGTGCGCCGCCAGATCGTCGAGAAGAACAGCAGGGCGCAGATGACCGCGATGCAGAACAGGATCGTCTTGGCCGGCAGGTAGGCGTTGGCGTCGACGTACCGCAGGCCCGTCCAGTTGTCCGTCGCCTTGAAGTCGCTGGACTTGACCGCCAGGCCGTAGCGGTCGAGCCAGTAGGCGACCGCCTTCAGGGCGACGAAGATCCCGATGAGCACCGACAGATGGCCGGTCGCGGCCGCCGTGGCGCGCGCGCCGGGGCTGGTGACGCGCAGCCCGCCGTACAGGTAGTGCGTGAGCGCGGCGGCGATCAGGGAGAGGATCGCGGCGGCGAAGCCGAAGCCGAGCATGAACCGGTACCAGGGCAGGTCGAAGGCGTAGAACGCGACGTCCAGCTGGAACTGGGGGTCCTTCTGCCCGAACGGCACGCCGTTGACCCACATCAGCCAGGTGCGCCACTGACCGGACGCGGACGCGCCCGCGATCAAGCCCACCAGGGCTGTGATCGCGAACAGCAGCCACTTCTTGTACGGCGCGATGCCCATCCGGTAGCGGTCGAGGCTCTGCTGCTCCATCGACATCGCGCTCAGCGGCGGGCGGAGCCGGTGGGCCAGCCAGATGTTGACCCCGACGGCGACGGCCATCAGCAGGCCGAAGACGAAGAAGAGGCCGATCTTGGTCAACAGTGTGGTGGTGAAGACGGACGAGTACTTCACCGACCGGTACCAGAGCCAGTCCGTCCAGAAGCCCGCGAACATGGTGAACGCCATGGCGAGCACGGCAAGGACACCCAGTGTCATGAGCAGTGTCCGGACACGCCGGGACGGGCGGCCCACTCTGATCCGTGGCCCCGTCGGGCCTCCGCCGCGGTCCGGCATCTGGAAAGCCAAGGTGGCACCTCGAAAAATCGCTGTTTGTCTGTCAGGCCCCCGTTTTCGTGGGCCGTCCTTGGGCCCCGTGATCGTAGGCCCTCACCTATGCAACTTACTCACGCTTTACTCGGTTCCCGCTTCCGGGTGCGAACGAGGCAGGATTGTGACCATGTCCAACACACCCATGGCGGCGAACCCGCTCACCCGGGCCGTGCTCGAGATCGACGAGTACGCCTCCGGCCTCGGCTGGGACCAGCCCGCACGCCTTTTCGCCCTCGTAGACACCGCGCAGCTGCGGGCCCAGGAACCCTCGCTGGCGGCGCAGCTCGGCCTGGGTGACGAGCCGGACGCCGCCGGTCTCACCCCGATCGAGCAGGACGAAATCCCAACGGACAAGCCGCTCGACGAGTTCCTCGGCACCATCGCCTGGCCCGAGGCGGTGGCCGGCTGCGCGCTCACGGTGGAGCGCCTGATGCTGCCACCGACCGCCGAGGCCCAGGTCCCGGACGATCTGGACGAGGCCGCGCTCGCCAAGTGGGTCGCCCGGCACCCCGAGCGCCAGGAGGTCCGCATGACCGTCGCCGTCCTGCGCGACGGCGCCCGCGACGCGGCCCTGCGGCTGCGCGAGAAGGACTCCCCGACGGAGGTCCTCACCGGCTCCGAGCTGGTACCTGGCCTCGCGGAGGCCTTGGCCGCCACCTTCGCGGACTGAGGGATTGCGAAAACGCCGCCGGGTGCACGTCCGCGTCCCCGGTTTACGGCGCCGGGGGCGCCCTCCTGGCGAGGGCGTCCCCGGCGCCGTACCGGCAGGGTCCGCCGATCAGCCCTTGGCCGTGCACTTCGGCAGGTCGGCGGTGTCGCCGGCGCGGATGTCCTTCAGGGCGCCGAGTGCGTCGTCGATGGTGTCGACCTTGACCAGCGTGAGGCCCTCGGGGGTGTCCTGCGCCGCGGCCGCGCAGTTGTCGGCGGGCGTCAGGAAGTACTGGGCGCCCTTGCTGCGCGCGCCGACGGTCTTCATCTCGATGCCGCCGATCGGGCCGATGGCGCCGTCGTCGTCGATGGTGCCGGTGCCGGCGACGAACGAGCCGCCGGTGAGGGAGCCCGGGGTGAGCTTGTCGTAGATGCCGAGCGCGAACATCAGGCCGGCGCTCGGGCCGCCGACGTCGGCGAGCTTGATGTCGATGGTGAACGGGAAGGTGTGGTCCGTGCCGGCCGAGATGCCGACGATCGCGCGCTTCTCCCCGGCGTCGTCGGAGGTCGTGGTGGTGATCGTGACCTTCTCCGTGCGCACCGGGTCCCGCTTCTCCTTCTCGGCGGCGGCCTGCTCCTTCGCGGGCACGATCGTGAAGACGACGTCTTCGCCGGGCTTGTGCTCGGTCACCAGTTCCGCCACGTCGCCGGGGGCCTTCACCTCCGTACCGTCGACGGCCTTGATCACGTCACCGGCGTGCAGCCTGCCCTCGGCCGGGGAGTCCTTCACCACGGTGGAGACGATCACCCACGAGGCCACCTTGACGCCGAGTTCCTTCAGGGCGGCGACCTTGGCGCTCTCCTGGGACTGGCTGAACTCCTCGGCGTTCTCCTGGGTCGACTCCTCCTCGGTCTTGCCGTCCGGGTAGAGGGTGTCGTGCGGGACGACCTTGTTGTCGTGCGCGAGCCAGCCGTAGACCGCCTCGACGAGGTTCATCCGGTAGTCGGCGCTGGTGACGCGGACGGTCGTCATGTTGAGGTGCCCGTCCGTCGGGTACGTCCTGCGCCCGGCGATCTGCAGCACCGGCTCGCCGTCGTGGTCCCCCAGCGTGTTCACCGTCGGCCCCGGGGACATCTCCGCGTACGGCACGCGGATGAGGACTCCCGCGCACAGCAGCGCGATCAGCATCAGGGTGGAGGCGAGCATCGTCGCGGTGCGGCGTGGCATGTCACGACAGTACGGGACGGGCGTGTCGGAGCACTGTCAGGGCCGCCTCCCGGGTCACGGACCGGTGTGGGACTTCTCCATGGCCGCGCGGAAGCGCGCGTAGCCGTCGAGCTCGGGGCCGTCGCTCCGGGCCCTGCGGGTTCTGTTGGCCCAGCTGCCCCACAGGCCCGCGCCGACAGCAGCCACAAGCGGAATCAGCAACCAGGCGAGCGCCGCCATGCCGACCTCCAACCCCATGAGCGCAACTGACTGATCAGCAGATTAACCGTTCGCACTGACAACGCTCACGCCAGGGGTGTGGTTACGCAACCCGAGTCGCCCGCCTGGAGGCTCAGCAGGCGCCGACCCACTCCTCGGTGCCGTCGGAGAACTTCTGGTGCTTCCAGATGGGCACCTCGTGCTTGAGGTCGTCGATGAGCTTGCGGCAGGCCTCGAAGGCCTCACCGCGGTGCGGACAGGACACGCCGACCACGACGGCGAGATCCCCGACGCTCAGATCCCCCACACGGTGGACGGCCGCCAGTGCCCGCACCGGGAACTCGGCGACGACCTTCTCGGCGACGCGCCGCATCTCGGCCTCGGCGCCGGGGTGACAGGAGTACCCGAGTTCGTCCACGTCGGCACCCCCGTCGTGGTTGCGCACGGTCCCCACGAACAGGGCGGTCCCCCCGGCGGCGTCGTCCCCGACGGCCCGGAAGACCTCGTCGAGGGAGAGCGGCGTCTCCCGGATGCCGATCAGCTTGATGGGCTGCTGAGCGCCCTGCTCACCGGGGTGATCGTTGCTGGCTGCCATGCGTCCATCGTGCCCCACGCGCGCGGGGCGCGGAATAGCGCTTTCACCCAGCACACACGTGCACGGCCTTGGAGCCTCCTACAGGAGCGGGCGCGGCCGCGAGCACGGAGTCGTCCAGGGAACGGGCATGGCCGCGAGCACGGAGTCGTCCAGGGAACGGGCATGGCCGCGAGCAAGGAATCGTCACGGCCCGCGCACACCCGCCGACCGCGGTCCTTCGCGCGCCTCAGATCCGGCGACGCGCCTTCCGGGCGCGCCGTACGACCGCCGCGGCTCCCAGCAGCGCGACGGTGGCTCCCGCGGCCCCCGCCGCCGTGGCGTCCTTCCGCCCCAGCCGCCGCCCGGCCACCGTGTGCCGCCCGGAGACCTCCTCCAGCAGCTCGGCGAGGACCTCCTCGTTGGTCCACTGCGCCCGCCACCCGGCATCGTGCAGCCGGCTCCCGCTGACCACCCAGGGATACATCGTGTACGCCAGGTCCCCCGCAGGGGACGGCGTCAGCCCGATCCGGTGCAGCCGGGCCGCCGCGCCGAGCGCGACCGCCGACGGCAGTTCCATCCGCCGGATCCCGCTCAGCTCCTCGACCTCCTCCTGCTCCAGCCACCCGTCGCATCCCACGGCGAGTTCCCCGTCGACCTTCTCCAGGACGGCGTACTCCAGAGCACTGCACAGATCTTCGACGTGACAGAACTGCCACGCGGGTCGCGATCCCGCGACGACAAGCAGCCGGGGCGACTCGAAGTACCTGGTCAGCGCGGTGTCCGTGCCGCCCACCAGGACGCCCGGTCGCACCACGGTGACGTTCAGCCCCGGGTGGGCGCGAGGCGCCCGGCGCGCCAGCCGCTCGATCTCGAGCAGGTCCCCGACCCCGGTGGCCTCCGCCGTCGCCCGCAGCTCCGCGTCCTCCGACAGCGGCAGCTCGTTGTCGGGCAGGGCCCCGTAGACCATCGCCGAGGTGCACAGCACCACCCGGTGCACCCCGGCCGCCGCGGCGGCGGTCAGCACGGTCTGCGTCCCGCGCACGTTGTACGCCGTCCGGGCGGCCGCGTCCGACTCCAGATCCAGGTCGAGCGCCAGGTGCACCACGGCGTCCGCGCCCCGCAGCTTCTCCGCGATCGCCGGGTCCCGCACGTCGAGGATGTGCCACCGCGCCTGCGCGCACTCGCCACGCCGCTCGTCGATCGCGATGACCTGCTTGATCTCCTCCGACGCGGCAAGCCGCGCGGTGAGCAGCGCGCCCACGCCGGACGCGGCGCCGGTGACGGCGACGACGGGTCCGCGCAGGGCGGAGGGGGTTGAGTGGTTTCGCGCTGCGCGAACCTGCGGATCTGGGGAACTCACCAGGTGTCTCCAGCGGTTGTCTTCACATACGAGCGCGAGTGACGCGTACGTACCAGGTGGCATCCATCCTGCCGCAGCCCGTGCGTCGGCGAAGCACCGAGGCCCGATCCGCCCGGGGTGTCTAGGCTGGGTGGTGTTGTCGGGCAGTCGTGCCGCCGGCGGAGACCGGCGGCCTTACCAGCCGAGGAATCCCGTGAGTGACACCCCATTCGGATTCGGCCTTCCGCCGGAGGAGCCGGAAGACGGCGACGAGGGCAAGAAGAAGGACCAGCAGAGCGGTGGTGGTCAGGGACCGGCCAACCCGTTCGGGTTCGGCGGGCTGCCCGGTGCCGGAGGCTTTGGTGGCCCCGGTGCGGACAATCCGCTCGCTGCCATGTTCGGTTCGCTGAACCCCACCGACCTGGGCGCCGCGTTCCAGCAGCTGGGCCAGATGCTCTCCTACGAGGGCGGCCCGGTGAACTGGGACATGGCCAAGCAGATCGCCCGCCAGACGGTCTCCCAGGGCACGTCGGACGGCACCAAGGACGCGAGCGTCGGCCCCGCCGAGCGCACCGCGGTCCAGGAGGCCGTGCGCCTGGCGGACCTGTGGCTGGACGACGCGACGTCCCTGCCGTCCGGTGCCGCCTCCGCGGTGGCCTGGAGCCGCGCGGAGTGGGTCGAGGCGACCCTGCCGGCGTGGCAGGAGCTCGTCGACCCGGTCGCCGAGCGGGTCGGCGCCGCCATGGGTGACGTCCTGCCGGAGGAGATGCAGGCCATGGCCGGCCCGCTGATCGGCATGATGCGCTCGATGGGCGGCGCGATGTTCGGTACGCAGATCGGGCAGGCCGTCGGCGTACTCGCGGGCGAGGTCGTCGGTTCGACCGACATCGGCCTGCCGCTCGCCCCGGCCGGCAAGGCCGCGCTGCTGCCGGTGAACATCGCGGCGTTCGGCAAGGACCTGGGCGTGCCCAAGGAGGAGGTGCGGCTGTATCTCGCCCTGCGTGAGGCCGCCCACCAGCGCCTGTTCGCTCACGTGCCGTGGCTGCGCTCGCACCTGTTCGGCGCGGTCGACGGGTACGCGCGCGGGATCAAGGTCGACACGGCCAAGCTGGAGGACGTGGTCGGCCAGTTCGACCCGCAGAACCCCGAGCAGTTGCAGGACGCGTTGCAGCAGGGCATGTTCCAGCCCGAGGACACGCCCGAGCAGAAGGCTGCCCTGGCCCGTCTGGAGACGGCGCTGGCGCTCGTGGAGGGCTGGGTCGACGCCGTGGTGCACGCGGCCGCCAAGCCCCGCCTGTCGTCCGCGGACGCGCTGCGCGAGACCCTGCGCCGCCGCCGCGCGAGTGGCGGCCCGGCCGAGCAGACCTTCGCCACGCTGATCGGCCTGGAGCTGCGCCCGCGCAGGCTGCGGGACGCCTCCCGCCTGTGGGCGTCCCTCACGGACGCGCGGGGTGTCGACGGCCGGGACGCCCTGTGGGCCCACCCGGACATGCTGCCGACCGCGCACGACCTGGACGATCCGGACGGCTTCGTGCACCGCGAGCAGATGGACTTCTCCGAGCTGGACAAGATGCTCGGTGAGGCGGCGGGCAAGCCGGACCTCAGGAAGAAGAGCCGGGACGAGGGGCCCGAGGGCGGCAAGGACGCCGAGGGCAGTGACAGCGGCGAGGCCAAGGGCGACGACGACGAGTGAGCCTGCACGACGACGCGGTCCTCGTACTGAAGCGCTACGAGGACCAGGAAGAGCTGCGCCAGACCTACCTGGACCACCTCGCGGCCCAACCCGCCGGCATGTGGAAGTCCTGCGCGGACGGCCACATCACGGCGAGCGCCCTGGTGATCGACCCGGAGCGGGGCCGGGTGCTTCTGACGCTGCACCGCAAGATGCGCATGTGGCTCCAGATGGGCGGGCACTGCGAGCCGGGGGACGCCTCCCTGGCGGCGGCCGCCCTGCGTGAGGGCACGGAGGAGTCGGGGATCGACGGGCTGTCGCTGCTGCCCGGCGGCCCGGTGCGGCTGGACCGCCATCTCACGCCGTGCGCCTGGCACCTCGACGTCCAGTACGCCGCGCTGGCCCCGGCCGGAGCCGTGGCGGCGATCAGCGACGAGTCCCTGGACCTGCGCTGGTTCGGTTACGACGAGGTCGCCGAGGTGGCCGACGAGTCGGTCGTGCGGCTGGTGGCTGCGACCCGCGACAGGCTCTGAACGTGTAAGGGGCGCCCGCGTTGTGCGGGCGCCCCTTACGTTTCGCTGCGGAGGGTCAGCTCCAGACGTTCCCCTGGTTCTGCCCGCGCGCCCCGTGCTGCCCCATGCCGAACTGTGCGGCGGCGCCCTGCCCGATCACGGCGTTCTGCGGCGGGAGCAGCTCGCTGGGCTGGACCAGCACATAGCCGGTGCCCATGAAGCTGAGTTCCCAGCCCTCGCCGGTGTTGCCCCGGCGCCGCCACACCCCGGAGGAGTGCGTCTGGGCCTGCAGTTGCACGCGCAGAGCGGTGGACCAGGCGACGATGGCGTCCGCGTCGCAGTTGACGTACTTGTCGGGCGTGACCTGCATCATCAGGGGCGCGCCCGAGGTCATCAGGGCGACCTTGCCGCGACCGGTGATGTTGAGCTGGTACTTCCCGGAGCCGGAGATGCCGTAGAGGCTGTCGACGGCGATGACCTCCTGGTGCAGCCCGGAGTCCATCGCCAGGACGTAGCTGCTGTCGACGGTCAGCCCGTCCTGGTCCACGTCCATGAGGTGGACGTGCTGCTTGAGGTTGGCGAGGTAGACCGTGCCCTGCCCGTGGCAGCGCATCAGGTCCAGGCCCTCACCGGTGCGTGCACGCGCGCGTGCGGCGCTGTTGCCCTGGAACTCGGCGTCGAACTCGACGAGTCCCTGGTAGGCGACCATGGTGCCCTTGCGGGCCAGGACGTCGTCATGGCCCTCCAGGGCGACGCGCAGCATCTGCTTGTTCTGCAGGCTCCAGCGCTCCTGGCTCGGCCGGTCGTTGTGGGCGAAGATCGGACTCTGCATGGTGGTGCTCCCCCTCAGCCCCGGACCCGGAGTCGGTCGGTGCTGTCCTCGCTGGGCTGGACGACGACGATGCCCTCGCCGGAGAAGGCCATCTGGTAGGCCTCGCCGCTGCCCCGGCCGATCAGCGACTGTGCCTTGAAGCTGCGCTTGCCCTTCACCTTGAGGTTCGGGGACCAGGCGACGAGCGCGTCCGGGTCGACGTAGGTCTCGTTCTCACCGCCGCCGCAGTCGACGACGATCGGCTTGCCCCGGGAGGTCAGCGCGACCCAGCCCTGCCCGGAGATCCTGGTGTTCCACAGACCCTGGCCGGCGAACTTCGCGAGCCCCTTGACCCGCTCGACGCCCCAGGTGAGGTGGGCGTCGAAGGCGAGCAGGTTGGTGGCGTTGACGGAGATGCCGTCGCCGTTGAGGTTGATCACGACGACGTTGGCGCCGTAGTCGGCGAGGTAGAGCAGTCCGTCGCCGGAGCACTTCATCAGGGGCGCGCCCTCGCCGGTGAGCCAGTCCTTCGCGATCTGGCGGACGGCCGGCGGGTTGGGCTCGTACTGGATGAATCCCTCGTAGGCGACCATCGAGCCCACGCGCGCGAGGAGGTCGTTCCCGGTCTGCAGGGCGACCTTCAGCATGTGGTTGCCGTGGTTCTCCATGCGGGCGGTCACGGGTGCGGGGGTGTAGCCCGCGAGCGGCTGGTTCATGACGGGCTCTCCCTCAGATCTCGTACGGCTGGACGACGATGAAGTTGCCGGGCGCGCCGCGGAACTGGAGGTTCACGCTCTCTCCGGTGTCGCCGGGGTAGGCGTTGCGGCGCATCCGTACCTGGCTGGAGACGATCACCTGGGAGGCGGCGGACCAGGCGACCACGGCGTTGCAGTCGGCGAACGTCGTCGGCGTGACCGGCAGCACCACGGGTGTGCCGTGGGTTTTGACGACGATGGTGCCGGTGCCGGTGAACTGCATGGTGAACAGCGCACCTCCGGGGATGCCGTGGCCCTCGACGCGGCGCACCTCGTACTGGAGGCTCTCGTCGAACGCGAGGACGTTCTCGGCGGATACGCAGATGCCGTCGCCCTGGAGTTCGATGGGGTGCAGCATCGTGGAGTTCTCGGCGAGGAACACCTGGCCCTGTCCCGTGCAGCGCATCAGCTGCATCTCCTGGCCGGTGGCGTTGCCCACGATCCGGCCGCTGAACCCGGCGCCCTTGTAGCTGAAGTCGACCTTGCCCTGGTAGAGCACCATGCTGCCCTGCCGGGCCAGCACCGGCTGGCCGCCGATACCGAGGTCCACCCGGACGAGCTTCTTGTTCTGCTGCGTCCAGCGCTGACCGGTCGGTGTCTCCTTGAACTTCTGGAGCGCGCCGGCGACACCGGGCGCCTGGACAGTGCCCTGGGGCGCGGCCTGCGGCGCTGCGTAGGGTGCTTGCTGTCCGTAGCCCGGGGGCGGGGTCGGCTGGCCGTGGGGTGGCACGGGGGCCTGCTGGGCGGGCGGCTGGCCGTATCCCGGGGGCAGCGGAGCGGTCTGGCCCGGCGCCGCCTGGCCGTACGGAGGCTGCGGCTGGGGCGGCTGCCCGTACGGGGGCTGCGGCTGCCCGCCGTAGGGCGGCGCGGGTGCCGGGGCGGGCGGCGGTACGGCGGCTCCGCCGGGCGGGGTCATGGGCGCCACGACGGTGGGCGCGGTGTGCACCTGGGGTGACGGGGCGGGAGCCGGAGGCGGGGTGGCGCCGGCGGGCGGCGCGAAACCCTGAGCGGCGGGCTGCGGGGCGGGCGCCGGTGCCGGCGGGGGCGTCGCGGCCGGTCCGGACGGGACGCCGAAGGCGGGCGGCGCGGAGGACTGGGCGGGCGGCGCGAAACCGGGAGCGGCGTGGGCCTGGGGCTGCGGCTCGGCGGGCGTCTCCTCTTCGAGCACCTCGCCGCCGAAGTTCCTCAGCAGCGCGTCCAGGCCGCCGTCGAAACCCTGCCCGACGGCCGCGAACCGCCACACGTCCTTCAGGTAGAAGTCGCCCAGGATCACGGCCCGCTCGGTGGTGAACTCCGAACCGTCGAACGCGTACCGGGCCACCTCCTGGCCGCCCGCGACGATGCGGAGGTAGCCGGGGTCGATCTGCAACATCTGCCCGGCACCGTCGACGGTCGCCGTGAACGACAGCTTGTGGATCTGCGACGGGATCCTGTCGAGCGTGACCCGGAAGGACTCCGTGTCACCCGCCTGCGCGCCGAGGAGCTGGATGGCCTCCTCGGGGGACTTCGGCTGGTTGAAGAAGACGAAGTACCGGTCGTCCGAGAGCCGTTCGCCGGCGTCCAGACCGAAACAGCTGATGTCGAAGGTCAGTCCGGGCCCCGAGATCTGCACACCTACGTACAGATCCGTGCCCGCCGTCAGGTCACTGATCCTGGCCTTGTGGCCGCGTTGGAATTCCCTGGCCATGCGTAACGACCGTCCCCCATCCCGAAGTGCTGGTGCGTCGCGCCAGGCTAACCGCAAACTCGGACACCGGACGAAGTCGGTACAGAGCCGGTACACAACCTCTTCCCCGGCCATGCCCGACACACTTGCCGGACATGCCGCACACGCCGCTCCGGAGGATTCACTCCGCGCGCGCGCCGGGCAGGTGCGGCAACCGGTCCGCGGCGACCACTCCTTCGAGATAGCCCCGGGCACGCTCGGTGCGCGGATAGGCCTCCAGCAGTCGCCAGAAGCGGGGCCCGTGCCCGGGCACCAGCAGATGCGCCAGCTCATGCAGGAGCACGTAGTCGACGACGTACTCGGGCATGCCCTGCAGCCGGTGCGACAGCCGGATGCTGCCCTCGGCGGGGGTGCACGAGCCCCAGCGCGTGTTCTGGTTGGTCACCCAGCGCACCGACGTGGGCCGCGCGCGGCCGTCGAAGTACTGCGCGGACAGCCGCTCGGCGCGCTCCGTCAGCTCGGCGTCTCCCAGCACCCGCTTGCTCTCCTGGGCGGCCAGCTTGTCGAGCATGACGGTCACCCAGCGCTGCTCCTCGGCCTCGGACATCCGGGCGGGGATGAGCACGACGGTGCGATCGCCCTCGCGGTACGCGGAGACCGTCCGGCGTCGACGGGTACTCCGGCGCACCTCGATCACACCCGCCCCCGAGCCGCTCGGCGGCGGGCTCGTCGTGCTGCGCTGCGGCTTTCCGGCGCGGTGCAGTGGGTCGGCGGACACGCCCCGACGTTACCCGCTGCGCATGCGGGAAGTCCCGAGTCCGGGACGGTTCGATTCCGATCGCCCACCATGCGTTTGATTTGTACGACGAATATCCCCCACCTGTGGACAACTTTCGGCGCCGCACCGCCGGGCCCGGCATGCTTGCTCGCGTCGGCGCGAACCCGACCGGGCCCGACCATCCCGGCCACTCCACCGACGAACCGTGCAACAGCGGTACTTTCCCGACGACGGGGGACTGTCATGCATCCGATGGTGAAACCCGCGCTGCGGCGCGGCTGGCGTGACCTCAAGACCGTGCAGTTCGGCATGACGCCGGCGCACGCGATGACGCTGGGCCCGATGGACATCGCGACCGGCAACTTCCTCGACATGCTCAACGGCACGCGCGGCCTGCCGCTCCTGCGCGAAGAGGGCCGGCGGATGGACCTGCCCGAGGGCCACGTCGACGAACTGGTCCGCAGACTGACCCGGTGCGGACTCCTCGACGACGCGAAGGGCGGCGGACCCGCCGCCGACGCCCTGCGCGGCAAGCAGGCAGTCCTCGAACGGCTCCGCCCGGACCTGGCCACACTGTCCCTGACCAGCAGGGAGCCGGGCGAGGCGATCGCACGCCTCGCCGCCCGGCAGGCCCTGCGCGTGCAGGTACGGGGCGCCGGCCGCGTCGGCGCCACCGTGGCCGCACTGCTGGCCGGTGCGGGTGTCGGCGAGGTGGACGTGCGCGACGGCGGCTGCGTGGAGCCCTGGGACGTGGCACCGGGCGGACTGCCCGCCGAGTCCATCGGCGAGCGCCGCGACGAGGCCGCCCGCCGGGTCGTCCGCCGAGCCGCACCGCAGGGCCCACCCCGCCGCGGCAACCGGGCACCGGCGGACCCGGCCGAGGCCGGCTTCTCCCTGGTGATCCTCACCCCACGCGACGACGTCGCCGTGCACGCCCCCGACCCGGACACCGCCGAGCCCCTGATCACCTCCGGTACGCCGCACCTGTACGCCGGGGTCGTCGAGGGCACCGGCACGGTCGGCCCCTTCGTCCTGCCCGGCGAGACGGGCTGCGCCCGCTGCCTGCACGAGGACCGGACGGACCGGGACCCGACGTGGCCCCGCCTGGTCGCCCAGTGGCGCTCGGGCCGGCAGCGCCACGTCCGCCCGTGCGACGTGACCTTGGCCACCACGGTCGCCGGCCTCACGGCCGCGCACGCCCTCGCCTTCCTCGACGGCCGCCCTCCCACCAGCGCGGGAGTCCGCTGGGAGATCTCCGTCCCCGCCCTCCAATGGCATGCCCGACCGGTCTGGGCGCATCCGGCATGCCCGTGCGGGGCCGCGAAGAGGGGTACGGAGAAAGCCAAGGGGGAACGCGCCGCCGAGGACGGGGAGGCACACGAGACAATGGCGGTGGAACGGTCGTCAACGGAGGTACGCCGTCGGGCAGGCGCGGCGCGCCCGGCTGGGACTTGGAGGGCGCATGTCTGATCTTCCCCGCAAGGCGGTCACCCGGACCGCCAAGCTCGCCGCGCTGCCACTCGGCTTCGCCGGGCGGGCGACCTGGGGCCTGGGCAAGCGGATCGTCGGCGAGTCCGCGGATCTCGTCGGCCGCGAACTGCAGCAGCGCACCGCGGAGCAGCTCTTCAAGGTGCTCGGCGAGCTCAAGGGTGGCGCGATGAAGTTCGGGCAGGCCCTGTCCGTCTTCGAGTCGGCGCTGCCCGAGGAGATCGCCGGGCCCTACCGGGCGGCCCTGACCAAGCTCCAGGACGCGGCGCCCCCGATGCCGACGCGCACCGTGCACACGGTGCTCGCGGAGCGGCTCGGCGAGGACTGGCGGGAGCTGTTCCTCCAGTTCCAGGACAAGCCGTCGGCCGCCGCCTCGATCGGCCAGGTGCACCACGGCGTGTGGCACGACGGCCGCGAGGTCGCGATCAAGGTGCAGTACCCGGGAGCCGGTGAGGCCCTGCTGTCCGACCTCAACCAGCTGAGCCGTTTCGCCAGGCTGTTGGGCCCGCTCATCCCCGGCATGGACATCAAGCCGCTGATCGCGGAACTGAGGGATCGCGTCTCGGAGGAGCTGGACTACGGGCTGGAGGCTCAGGCCCAGCAGGAGCACGCCGAGGAGTTCGCCGACGACCCCGACTTCGTGGTTCCCGCCGTGGTCCACCAGTGCGACCAGGTCCTGATCACGGAGTGGATCGACGGCATCCCGCTCTCGGAGATCATCTCGGACGGCACCGAGGAGCAGCGCGACCGGGCCGGCCAGCTCCTCGCCCGCTTCCTCTTCTCCGGCCCCGCCCGCACGGGTCTGCTGCACGCCGACCCGCACCCCGGCAACTTCCGCCTCCTGCCCGGTGGCCCGGACGGCGACGACGACTGGCGCCTCGGCGTCCTGGACTTCGGCACGGTGGACCGCCTCCCGGGCGGCCTCCCGACCCCCATCGGCGACTCCCTGCGCATGACGTTGGACGGGGAAGCACAGGCGGTCCACGACCTTCTCTGCGCCGAAGGGTTCATCAAGGAGTCCATCGAGCTGGACCCGGACGCGGTCCTCGACTACCTTCTGCCGATCATCGAGCCGGCCCGCGTCGACGAGTTCACCTTCACCCGCGGCTGGATGCGCAGCCAGGCGGCCCGCGTGGCCGACATCCGCTCCCCCGCCTACCAACTGGGCAAGCAGCTCAACCTCCCCCCGGCATACCTCCTGATCCACCGGGTGACCCTGAGCACGATCGGCGTCCTGTGCCAGCTGAACGCCACGGTCCGCCTGCGCGAGGAACTGGAGGAGTGGCTACCGGGGTTCGTGCAGCAGGACGACATGGACGAGGGGAACGCGGCGGCTGAGGCGTGATGCCGGGGCGGTGACGCCGGACGATTCCGTCAGACCGGTGACGTCGTTGCCACGGCGTCAGGCGGGTGACGCCGGACGACGAGGCCGGTGCTTGCTCGCCTTCGTCGGCCTCGCCACGGCCCCGTCCGCTGTCGCCGACTCATGCGACGAAGCCGGCTTTCAGCTGTGGCCCGGTGCCAGGAGAGGCAGGAGAGGCCTGCCAAGCCCCGTAAGGGCCGGCTCTCACCACCACGCCGAGTCCAGCCGCCCCTCGATGGCCCGCAAGTTCTCCCGGGAACAGCCCTCACAGAAGTACCGGCGTGTTCCGTTCTCCACCGAGCAAGTCCAGGTCGGCTCGGGGGTGCGGGCCTGGGTGCCGCAGCGGGTGCAGACGATGGGGCGGGGTTGGGGGGCGGAGCCGCCATTGTCGCTGCGTCCGGGAAGACTCGTCACCCGCCGACGATATCCCCGTGACCGGCGGATCGCCGGGCACAACGCACGGCGGGGGCCGGTCCGTTCGCTCGGACCGGCCCCCGCGGAGAAGATTCTGCCTCTCGGCTCCCCTCGATTCCACGCGGTTCACGCGTGTCCGCTCGGGCCGGGAGGCCACCATTTCAGGTGTGTCAGTTACCGCATGACGCCATTACTGCATGACGGCCATGGCCAGCGCCCGCCGGGCGCGCCGCGAGGCGCGCTCGGCCCGGCGCTGCATGCGGCGGGCGGTCACCAGGCTCATGGCCCGGCGCTGCTCCCGCGCCTCACGCAGCCGGTCGTCCATATGCGCACGAGCCAGGGCTTCTGGGATGAGTTGCATCTCTCGGGTCCTGTTCTGACGCGAGTCGTTCGCGCCGGTGGTGGTGACGTCTGGAGTCGCTGAGCCTGTCGGCTCGTTGGTGGACGGCTTCATCGGGGCCTGCTTCTGGGGGTCGTGCGTGAGGGGACGGTCGATCGTTCCTGCGGTGTTCATGCCGTGACCGGGTTCTTGCGCGGGCGGCCACGCGGCCGCTTCCGGGCGACGACGACACCCTGGACGAACAGCTCGCCACCCCAGACGCCCCAGGGCTCACGCCGTTCCTTGGCGCCGGCGAGGCAGGCCTCGATCAGCGGGCAGGTGCGGCAGAGGGACTTGGCGTACTCGACGTCCGCCGGGGACTCCGCGAAGAAGACCTCCGGGTCGTAGGAACGGCAGGGGACGGGTACGCCGAGGTTCTCGATGGCGTCGTCGAGCGCGGTGAGCGCGGTGAGCGGGGTCAAGGTGGAGTCCTCCGTGAGGCCGGGCGGGGGGATCGTTTCGGAAGGCGGTACGGACGGGGCGTGCGCTTCGAGTTGCACGGTGTCGACTTCCTCGTCTTGGTCGTTCCGGTCGGGTTGGACCGGGTGGCGGCTGGTACCGGGTTCTTTTCTTGTCCCGAGGCCCCTTCGCTCCGTCGTCCCGTTCGGGACAAACAGAAGGGCCGCGGATCCCGGATGGGGTTCCGCGGCCCTGAAGGCGCCGGCCTGATTGCCGATCAGGCTGGATCGCTCCAGGGTTCTGGCCCACGGAAGGCCCACATCTGGTGGTGCTGCGTCGTCTGCTTCCGGAATCCGGCACCGGTCGCCGTAAGGGCATAGGCCTGGGCCTGTGCCACTACTGCTGCTTCCAGTGCCTTGGTCGGTCGCTCACTGCGCTCACGGACGGGAAGGCCCGCAAGAGACAGGGAGAACGCCGGACGGTCGGCACAAACGCCGGACAGACCGGTGCCCGGGTTGGAGATGCCGAGCATGCACAGGGAAGCGACCGAGCGATCGGTCATTTTGACGATGCTGATGGAGCTCTTCTTGATGCTGATCACTGGACTCGCCTCCTCTCGGCGTCTCGGGGGACTGGGGTCAGCCAGTCCGGCGGGTATGCAAGTACAACACGGAATCAGGGCCTCCGAGAAGGCCGCTGTTCCCGTGCCTAAGAACCTATGGGGATTGCTGGGGCATGCGCAAACTATTTTTTCGACGAGTTCGCATCAGTCCGCTTCTTCCCCGGTCTCGGGCTCTTGGCCTGCGCAGATGGCCAGAACGTCGGCTCCGTAGCGGTTGAGCTTGCGCATCCCGACCCCCGGGATCCGTGCCAGCTCGCCCGCGTCGTCCGGGGCGTTCTCGGCGATCGCGATGAGGGTCTTGTCGGTGAAGACGCAGAACGCGGGCTGACCGCTGCGCCGGGCCTGGACCGCACGCCAGTCCCGCAACCGTTCGTACAGTCCCTCGTCCATGTCGGAAGGGCAGTCCTCACAGCGCATCAGCTTCATCTCACCGGCATCGGTGAGTGTGCGTCCGCAGACACGGCAGCGGGCGGGGGCGCGCTGTGTCCGTCTGGGCGCGGCGATGGCACCGGGGCGGCTGCCTCCACCGGGGTAGCCGCGCTCGATGCCACCCGCGCCGCCCGTGGCGGCGCGGCCGCCGGGTGCGGCGGAGCCAGGGCGCAGTCCGTCGAGGAACCGGCTGGGGCGGCGGCTGGGGCGGCCACCGGGCGAGCGGGCGAGCGCCCAGGAGATATGAAGGTGCGAGCGAGCGCGGGTGACGCCGACATAGAGGAGTCGGCGCTCCTCCTCGATCTGTTCGTCGGTCTTCGCGTAGGTGATCGGCATCATGCCCTCGGCCACACCGACCAGGAAGACGACATCCCACTCCAGACCCTTGGCCGAGTGCAGGGAGGCGAGGGTGACCCCCTGAACGGTCGGGGCGTGCTGGGCGTTCGCCCGCTCGTCGAGTTCCGCGACGAGGTCGGCGAGGGTGGCGCGGGGGCGTGCCGCGGCGTAGTCCTGGGCGAGACTGACGAGCGCGGCCAGCGACTCCCAGCGCTCCCTGACAACGCCGGAGCCGGCCGGGGGCGTGGTCGTCCAGCCTTCTCCGGAGAGCACGGCTCGCACCTGGGAGGGCAGGTCGACGGCCTCGTCGAGGAGGGAGTCGTTGCCCCCGAAGCGCGCGGCGCCGCGCAGGGCGATGCCGGCCTTGCGCACCTCGGGCCGCTCGAAGAACCGCTCGGCGCCGCGCAGCTGGTAGGGGATCCCCGCGTCGGCGAGTGCCTGCTCGTAGCTCTCGGACTGGGCGTTCGTGCGGAACAGGATGGCGATCTCGGCGGCCGCGACACCGGAGTCGAGGAGTTCACGGATGCGGCGGGCGGCGCCCTCGGCCTCGTCCGGCTCGTCGGTGTACTCGGTGTAGACGGGCTCGGGGCCTGCCGCACGCTGGGAGATCAGTTCCAGCCGGTGGTCGGCGGCACGGCCGGCGGCCTGGGCGAGCAGCCCGTTGGCGAGATGGACGACCTGGGGCGTGGAGCGGTAGTCGCGGACCAGCTTGACGACGGTGGCGCCGGGGTGACGGGTGCGGAAGTCTAGGAGGTAGTCGGGGGTTGCGCCCGTGAACGAGTAGATCGTCTGGCTGGCGTCGCCGACGACGCACAGGTCGTCCCGGTCGCCGAGCCAGAGCTCCAGCAGGCGCTGCTGGAGGGGGCTGACGTCCTGGTACTCGTCGACCACGAAGTGCTGGTACTGGGCACGTACCTGGTCGGCGATGTCGTGACGGTCCTGGAGAACGGCGACGGTGAGCAGCAGGACGTCCTCGAAGTCGATGACCACGCGGTCACGCTTGAGGTCCTCGTAGGCCGTGTAGATCTGGGCGACCTCGGCGGGATCGCGAGGTACCTCACGGCCGGCCTTCGCAGCTGCGAGCGCGTAGTCGGAAGGGACGGTCTGGGTGACCTTCGACCACTCGATCTCACCGGTGACGTCCCGCAGCTCGCCCCGGTCGAGGCGGATGCGGCAGGCCGCGGCGGCGTCGGCGACGAGCTGGACCTTGCGGTCGACCAGCCGGGGCAGGGAACCGCCGACGGCTTTCGGCCAGAAGTACTGGAGCTGGCGCAGGGCCGCCGAGTGGAAGGTGCGGGCCTGGACCCCGGCGGCGCCGAGCTGACGGAGGCGACCGCGCATCTCGCCGGCGGCCCGGTTGGTGAAGGTGACGGCGAGCACGCTGGAGGCGGGGAGGATCCCGGCCCGCACACCGTAGGCGATCCGGTGGGTGATCGCCCGGGTCTTCCCGGTCCCCGCGCCCGCGAGCACACAGACCGGACCGTGCAGCGCGGTGGCGACCTCGCGCTGCTCGGGGTCGAGCCCTTCGAGCACCGCGTCGGCCGAGTCCGGTGCCTGCGGGAAGAGGGTGGAGTGCGTTGCTGCTGTCACACGGCCATGCTGCCAGGTCGCGGGAGACGGGTGAGCCGGTTATCCACAGGCGAGGTCTCGCAGTCGTATGAATGCGGCGGGCATCACGTCGTCCTGCGGCGGGGCATCGCATCGTCATGGAGCGTGGCATGGCACGTCGTCCTCACGCGAGGGCACAGCGCGTCGCCCTCTGTCCCGGGGGGATGGCCCGCGTCCTGTGCGGCACGGGCCACGTCGGCCTGACGCTGCGGGCACGCAGTCGTCTCTGATGCGGCACGGGCCACGTCGGCCTGACGCTGCGGGCACGGTCGTCTCTGATGCGGCACGGGCCACGTCGGCCTGACGCTGCGGGCACGCAGTCGTCCCTGGCACGCGGGCATCACGCCGTGGCGCTGCAGGCGTATACCGGTGTCTCCTCGGACATCGGTGGTCAGGTGGGGCCGTCCGCATGAGCCTCACCCCCCATACCCCCGGCGGGAATGGCGCCGACGTCGCGTACGTTCCCCTCTCTGGCGACCACTTCCCCGACCCGCCGAAGGAGCGCGAGAGACATGCCGGGCACTGTGACGATGTACAGCACCACGTGGTGTGGCTACTGCCGCCGGCTGAAGAGCCAGCTGGACCGCGAGGGCATCGCGTACGACGAGATCAACATCGAGCAGGACCCGGAGTCCGCCGCGTTCGTGGAGAAGGCGAACGGCGGGAATCAGACGGTGCCGACCGTGCGGATCTTGCCCGTCGCGGGTGGCACGGAGGTCGTCATGACCAACCCGAGCCTCGCTCAGGTGAAGCAGGCGCTCAGCGCCTGACCCTCTTCAGGGCCCTCGCCGGACGGTGTTCGGCGAGGGCCTCTTCCTTGGGCTGCTTCCGCTTTCTTGGGCTGCTTCCGCGGGGGTCACGCCCGCCCGCCAGGGCATGGGCAGGCCTCTTCCCGTGCCGTGTCAGAACACGCTGCGCGTCGGCAGCGGCTTGCCGTACCAGAGCTCGATCAGCCGGGCCGCGATGGAGATGCCGTACGGCGGCATCACCTCGCCGGAGTCGAAGGCGGCGCGCAGTTCGTCACGGGAGAACCAGCGGGCCTCGCTGATTTCGTCGCCGTCGACGTTGATCTGGGTGGAGGTGGCGCGGGCCATGAAGCCGAGCATGAGGCTGGACGGGAAGGGCCAGGGCTGGCTGGCCACGTACTCGACCTGGCCGACGGTGATGCCGGCCTCCTCGCGGACCTCGCGGCGTACCGACTGCTCGATGGACTCGCCGGGCTCGACGAAGCCCGCCAGCGTGGAGAAGCGGCCCTCGGGCCAGTGGACCTGGCGGCCGAGCAGGATGCGGTCCTCCTCGTCGGTGACGGCCATGATCACAGCGGGGTCCGTGCGCGGGTAGTGCTCGGCGCCGCAGGCGGGGCAGCGGCGGATGTGCCCGGCGGCCGCGATGACCGTGCGTTCCCCGCAGCGGGAGCAGAAGCGGTGGGTGCGCTGCCAGTTCTCCAGGCCGACCGCGTGCACCATCAGGCCCGCGTCGCGCGGAGACAGCAGCAGGCCGGCCTCGCGCAGGCCCGCCGGGCGCGCGGACTGGTCCATGCGGCCGGGCAGCGCGTCCTTCTGGAGTGCGAAGTAGCTGACGCCGTCCTCGTCGATGCCCAGGAAGTAGCGGTGGGCTTCGGTGAGCGGGGCTTCGAAGGACGGGCCCATGACGAGTTCGGTCCGCCCGTCGGGCGTCTCGTCGAGGAGGACCTGGCCGCCGGAGACCACGAAGCAGCGGGTCTTCGGGTGGCTCCATGCCGCCGCGAGCCAGGCCTCGTCGAGCCGGTGATGCGCGGCACGGTCGATGCCGCTCGGGGCGGTGAGCGAGATGGGCCGGTCGGCGGTGTGGTCGGTCCAGGTGGTCACGGGTGCTTCCAACTCCCCCGGTGGAACGGTTGATTCAGCGGCGGTTCAGCGGGACGTACGGCAGGAGGGGACCGGGTCCGGCGGGGCTTGGTGGTGCGGGCGGCCCCTCCAGTGTGCCCCCCGCGAGGTGCCCTCTCGGCCGGGGCGGTCAGGGCGCATGACGCCAGTGCTCGGCGAGGTCGCCCCAGAGGTACGCGGCGGTTTCGGCGCCCTTCAGGAGCAGGTCCAGCTCGACCTTCTCGTTCGGGGCGTGCCAGCCGTCGGAGGGGACGGAGATGCCCAGGAAGAGGACGGGCGCGCCGAGGACTTCCTGGAGGTCGGCGGCGGGTCCGGAGCCGCCCTCGCGCGTGTGGCGGACGACTTGGCCGAAGGCGCGGCTCATGGCGCGTACGACGGATTGCAGGGCGGGGTGGTCGAGCGGGGTCAGGCACGGGCGCGTGGCCGCGGAGAAGGCGATCTCGTGCCGGATCCCGGCGGGTACCTGGTCGGCGGCCCAGGCCCGCACCACCCTCTCGATGTGACCGGGTTCCTGGCCGGCGACGAGGCGGAAGGACAGCTTCACCATTGCCGAGGACGGGACGATCGTCTTGCTGCCCGGGCCCTGGTAGCCGCCGCCGATGCCGTTGACCTCGGCGGTGGGGCGGGCCCAGACCCGCTCCAGCGTGGTGTACCCGGCCTCGCCCTGGGTGGCGTACGACTTGGCCGTGCGCAGCCACTGGTGCTCGTCGAAGGGGAGCTCGGCGAAGAACGCGCGCTCGCGGTCGGTGAGGTCGACGACGCCGTCGTAGAAGCCGGGGATCGCCACGCGCGCGTCGTCGTCGTGCAGGGCGGTGACCAGGCGGGCCACTGCGGTCGCCGGGTTGGGTACGGCGCCCCCGAAGGAGCCGGAGTGGATGTCCTGGTCGGGGCCGTACAGCCGGATCTCGCATTCGGCGAGCCCGCGCATGCCCGTGCACACGGTGGGGGTGTCCTCGGACCACATCCCGGTGTCGGAAACGACCACCGCGTCTGCGGCGAGCCGCTCCGCGTGCTCCTCGACGAGGGCACGGAAGTACGGCGACCCGGACTCCTCCTCGCCCTCGATCAGGAGCTTCAGGTTGACTGCCGGCGTGGTGCGGGCGGTGGCGGCGAGGTGGGCTCGGACGCCGAGGGTGTGGAAGAACACCTGGCCCTTGTCGTCGGCGGCGCCGCGCGCGTAGAGGCGGTTCTCCCGGACGACGGGCTCGAAGGGGTCGCTGTCCCAGCCGTCCTCGCGTGCGGCGGGCTGCACGTCGTGGTGGCCGTAGACGAGGACCGTCGGTGCCTGCGGGTCGTCCGAGGGCCATTCGGCGAAGACTGCGGGGGCGCCAGGTGTCTGCCAGACCTCGGCGGTGGGGAAGCCGGCCTCCTCGAGCGTGCTGGCGAGCCAGTCGGCGCTGCGTCGCACGTCGCAGGCGTGCTGGGGCTGCGCGGACACCGACGGGATGCGCAGCCACTCGGCGAGATCGTCGAGGAAGGCGGCGCGGTGCCGGTCGATGTACGTACGGACGGCGCTGTCCGGGGTCGGGCTCATGCTCACGAGCCTATCGGCCCGCGCTGACACCCTGTTCGTGCGGTTCGTCACCGTACGGCTCGTCCAGCAGCAGCCGTTCCAGCGCTGAGCGGCCGGGGAGGTCGTGCGGCCGCACGACCTCGCCCGTCCGCACGAACACGAACGCCGCGGTGACCGACTCCAGGGGTACACCCTGCTGCTCGGCCCAGGCGAGGCGGTACAGGGCGAGCTGGAGGGCGTCGGCCGTGCGGCCGCGGCCGGTCTTCCAGTCGACGATCTCGTACGTCGCCCGTTCGCCCTGCCCGTTCCGGTATACGGCGTCGATACGGCCCCGAACGACGCGGCCGGCGATGGCCAGCTGGAAAGGCGCCTCGACGCGGTGGGGGGTGCGGTGGGCGTACTCGGTGCGTTCGAATGCCTCCTTCAGGGCGGCCAGATCGCGTTCGTCGGCGATCTCGGCGTCGCTGCCGGGCAGCTCCTCGGGCTCCAGCATGGGCAGCGTCAGCTCTTCGAAGCGGGCCTCCACCCAGGCGTGGAAACGCGTGCCCCGGCGCGCGGCGGGCTGCGGCGGGCGCGGCATGGGCCGGGCCAGCTCCCGCGCGAAGCCGTCCGGGTCTGCGGCCAGCCTCAGCAGCTGGGACGCGGTCAGCGAGGCCGGCAGCACGACCTCCGTGACGGACTCGCGCGCGCGGAGCAGCTCGCCGGTGAGGGCGTCGAGGTCGCGGTCCCAGGAGGCGACGGCGCGGGCCTCCTCGGGGGTGAGTGCGCCCGGCTCGGGCAGGGAGGGGCGCGGGCGGGCGCCCTGGGACGCGGCGCTGTCCGGCACGCCCCGGTGGGGCCCGTCGGCGTCCGGGGGCGTCGCCTGGTGCGGAACGGTCGTGCGGGGGCCCTGGGCGGGGCGGGGCCCTTGAGGGGGGCGGACCATTTCTGCGGACGCCTCGAGGTCCGTGTCCGCGGGCCGGTCCGTGTCCCAGGAGTCCCAGTCGGCCGGGTCCTCCTCCTGGAGGGCGTCGTCCTCGTAGTCGTCCTCGTAGGGGATGCCGTCGGGGGCTTCGTCGTCGGGTGGTGGGGGCCAGTCCGGGTCGTCGTACCGGTCGGGGTCGTGCACGACGGCCGGGTGGGCGTCGTCGTGGGCGGTGAGGGCGTCGAGGTGGACCAGGACCGTCTCGGCCGCCGTGCGGCGCCGGGCCAGGGCGGCGGTGTCGAGGGGCAGCGGCCACAGCTGGTCGGCGGTCGCCTGGTGGAGGGCCGGGTTCTCCGCGTCCGCGGCGGGTTCGTCCGCCCAGGCCTCGATCTCGCCGTGACCGGCGACGCAATGCTCGTGCAGGGCGAGGAGGAAGTCGGAAGGACCGCGGGGCTTCTTCTGGGTGGGGCCCCACCAGTGGCCGGAGCCGAGGAGGAGGGAGCGGGGGCGGGTGAAGGTGACGTAGCCGAGGCGGAGTTCCTCGGTGTGTTGGTGGTCCTTCATGGCCTCGTGGAAGGCCTTCATACCGCGCGCGTCCCACGTCTCGATGTCGGGCAGGGTGTCGGCGTCGCCGCGCAGTTCGTGCGGGAGCACCTTGGCCTGGGCGGTCCACTTCTCGCGGCCCTGGCCACTGGGAAAGGCCCCGGTGACGAGCCCGGGTACGGCGACGACGTCCCACTCCAGGCCCTTGGACTTGTGCGCGGTGAGCACCTTGACGGTGTTCTCGCCGCCCGGCAGCGCGTTGTCGAGGCCCTTCTCGTACTGGGCGGCGGTGCGCAGGAAGCCCAGGAAGGCGAGCAGACCGGCCTCGGACTCGTTGGCCGCGAAGGAGGCGGCGACGTCCAGGAAGTTGGACAGGGTCTCGCGGCGGCGGGCGGCGAGGGCGTGCGGGGACGCCGACAGTTCGACCTCCAGGCCGGTGACGGCGAGGACACGGTGCAGAACGTCCATGAGCGGGTCGGAAAGGGAACGACGCAGGTCGCGCAGTTCGGCGGCGAGGCGGGCGAAACGCACGCGCGCGTCCGGCGAGAACGGCAGCCCGTCGTCGTCCCCACCGCCCTCCACGGACGACTCCAGGAAGGTGTCCAGGGCGTCGGCGAGCGAGATCACCTCGGCCGGGTCCACGCCCTCGACCGCCTCGGCGAGCCTGCGCCCGGGGTCGTCCTCCCCTTCCACGCGCGCGTGGAACACCAGCGCGCGGGCGCGACGTCCGAGCAGGGCGAGGTCGCGCGGGCCGATGCGCCAGCGCGGGCCGGTCAGCAGGCGGACCAGGGAGGCGTTGGCGCCCGGGTCCTGGAGGACCTCGCAGACGGCGACCAGGTCGGCCACCTCGGGCAGGTGCAGCAGTCCGGAGAGGCCGACGACCTCCACCGGGATGTCGCGGGCGACGAGCGCGCCCTGGATCTCGGCGAAGTCGGTCGCCGCGCGGCACAACACCGCGATCTCGCCGGGCTCCTTGCCGGTGCGCACGAGGTGGGCGATCGAGTCGGCGATCCAGGCGATCTCCTCGGCATGGGTGGTCAGCAGGGCGCAGCGGACGATGCCGTCGCGTTCGGCGCCGGGAGCCGGGCGGAGGGCCTCCACGCCCGCGTGCATGGCGCGCAGCGGTTCGGCGAGGCCGTTGGCCAGGTCCAGGAGACGGCCGCCGCTGCGGCGGTTCTGGCTCAGCGCCTGGCGCTCGGCCGTCGTGCCGTCGGGGTGGGCGAAATGCTCGGGGAAGTCGTCGAGGTTGGCGACGGAGGCGCCACGCCAGCCGTAGATGGCCTGGCAAGGGTCGCCGACGGCGGTCACCGGGTGGCCGGTGCCGCCCCCGAACAGGCCCGCCAGGAGGACGCGTTGGGCGACGGACGTGTCCTGGTACTCGTCGAGCAGGACCACACGGAACTCGTCGCGCAGGATGCGTCCGACGTCCGGGAGCTGGGCGAGCCGTGCGGCGAGGGCGATCTGGTCGCCGAAGTCGAGCAGGTCCCGCTCGCGCTTGGCCGCCCGGTAACGCAGGACCAGCTCGGCGAGCTCCCGGCGGGCGGCGGCGGTGTCGGGAACCTTGCGCAGGTCGGCGTTGGTGAGCTTGGCGCCCTCCAGCGTGCGCAGCAGCTCTGCGTCCCACACGCGCAGGCTCTCGGGCCGTACGAGGTGCTCGGCGAGTTCGGAGTCGAGGGCGAGCAGGTCGCTGACCAGGTCGGGAAAGGAGCGGGTCAGCGCCGGGTAGGGGCCTGGGGCTTCGCGCAGCACGCGCGCGGCGAGCTGGTAGCGGGTGGCGTCGGCGAGCAGACGGGAGGTCGGTTCGAGCCCGATGCGCAGACCGTGGTCGGTCAGCAGACGACCGGCGAAGGCGTGGTAAGTGGAGATCACCGGTTCGCCGGGCGGATTGTCCGGGTCGATGACGTCGGGGTCGGTGACGCCGGCCTTGACGAGCGCCGTGCGGACCCGTTCGGCGAGTTCGCCGGCGGCCTTGTTGGTGAAGGTGAGGCCGAGCACCTGTTCGGGCGCGACCTGTCCGGTGCCGACCAGCCACACCACGCGTGCCGCCATCACCGTCGTCTTGCCTGAGCCGGCTCCGGCAACGATCACCTGCGGGGTGGGCGGCGCGATGATGCAGGCCGTCTGCTCCGGGGTGAACGGAATCCCGAGGAGTTCGTTGAGCTGCTCGGGATCGGTGAGAGGTGCGGACACCCCAAAGAGGCTAGCGGCGGGCACTGACAACGCTTGCCGGATCGATCGCCGGGGCAGGAGATGCGCAGGTCAGCTCCTGTGGTGCCCTACGTCACTCGACCACATGGCGCCCCTCGGGGCGGGCGCTGCACGACGCCCGGAACGCGCAGTGCGCGCAGTGCTGACCGGTCGTCGGCCGGAACCGCTCGTCAAGCACCTTGCCGGCCGCCGTCGCCAGCAGTTCACCGACCCACTCCCCCTCCAGCGGCTCCTGGGCCTGCACCTTGGGCAGCGCCTCGCCGCCGTCCCGGTGTGCGGCGCCCTGACGCAACTGGACCAGTTCGGCGCCGCCCGGCTCGGGGCGCACGCCGTCGAACGCCTCGTCCACGGCGCCCTCGCGCACCGCCAGCTGATAGACGGCCAGCTGGGGGTGGCGCGCCACCTCCTTGGAGGTGGGTGCCTGCTTTCCGGTCTTGAAGTCGACGACGTAGGCGCGGCCTTCGCCGTCCGCCTCGACCCGGTCCATGGAGCCGCGGATGCGCACCTCGTAGTCGCCCGCTTCGAGAGTGACGTCGAAGTCGTGCTCGCTCGCCACGGGCGTACGGCCGGTGCGGTCCGTCACATGCCATTGAAGGAAGCGTTCCAGCGCCACGCGCGCGTGCTGCTTCTCCTGCACGGACTTCCACGGGGCGTCGAAGGCGAGCGCGTTCCACACGGAGTCGAGGCGTTCCATGAGGACGTCGAGATCGGCCGGGGTACGACCGGAGGCGACCTCGTCGGCGAGGACGTGCACCACGTTGCCGAAGCCCTGTGCGGCGGTGGCGGGGGCCTCGGCCTTCACCTCACGCCCCAGGAACCATTGCAGGGCACAGGTGTTGGCAAGCTGGTCCAGGGCGCTGCCCGACAGCACGACGGGCTGGTCGCGGTTGCGCAGCGGCACCTTGGACTCGGTCGGCTCGAACATGCCCCACCAGCGGTACGGATGCGCGGCGGGGACCAGCGGCCGGCCGTCCTCGTCGGCCAGGGCGGCGAGCCGGGCCAGCCGGCGGGCAGCGGCCTCCCGGAGGGCGTCGGACGCGCGCGGGTCGACGGTCGTGGCACGCAACTCGGCGACGAGCGCGGCGACGGACAACGGGCGGCGCGGGCGGCCGGTGACGTCCCTGGGTTCGACGCCGAGCTCGGTCAGGAAGCGGGAAGGCTGGTCGCCGTCGTCCGCGGGAGCTTTCACCGCGGTGACGACAAGGCGTTCACGCGCGCGCGTGGCGGCGACGTAGAACAGGCGGCGCTCCTCGGCGAGCAGCGCGCCCGGCGTGAGCGGTTCGGCGAGCCCGTCGCGGCCGATGCGGTCGGCCTCCAGGAGGGAGCCGCGGCGGCGCAGGTCAGGCCACAGCCCTTCCTGGACGCCCGCCACGACGACGAGGCGCCATTGGAGCCCCTTCGCGCGGTGCGCGGTCATCAGGCGCACCGCGTCGGGCCGCACGGCGCGTCCCGCGAGGGTGTCGGCGGCGATGTCCTCGGACTGAAGCTCCTCCAGGAAGTTCAGCGCACCGCGGCCGCCGGTGCGCTCCTCCGCGCGGGCCGCGGTGGCGAACAGCGCGCACACGGCGTCCAGATCACGATCCGCGTTGCGTCCGGCCGCGCCGCCACGGCGCGTTGCCCGCTCCAGGCGCGCCGGCCACGGCGTGCCCTCCCACAGGTCCCACAGCGCCTCCTCGGCCGTACCACCGCCCGCGAGCCGCTCACGCGCCTTCTGCAGCAACGCGCCCAGGCGCTGGGCGCCTCGCGCGTACGCCGGGTCGTGCGCCACCAGGCGCTCGGGTTCGGCAAGCGCGCGTGCGAGCAGGTCGTCGGAGGGCGGCGGCACGGGGTTGCCGGCGGCCCGCTCCTCGTCGCGCAGGGCGCGCCCTAGCCGACGCAGGTCGGCGGCGTCCATGGCGGCGAGGGGCGAGGCGAGGAGAGTGAGGGCGGTCTCGTTGTCGAGCCAGCACGCTTCCGGGGCGGGGGCCGGCTCCGGCTCGGAACCCGAGTCCGAGTCCGGCTCCGGCTCGGAACCCGAGTCCGAGTCCGGCTCCGGCTCCGGCTCCGGCTTCTGCACCGACTCGGATACCGGTTGAGGCACGGCACTCTGCCCCGACGCGGGTACCGGTTGAGGCACGGCACTCTGCCCCGACCCGGGTACCGGCTCCCGCTCCGGCTTCTGCACCGACTCGGACTCCGGTTCAGGCACGGCACTCTGCCCCGACCCGGGTACCGGTTGAGGCACGGCACTCTGCCCCGACGCGGGTACCGGCACCGGCTCGGAAGCCGACCACGACTCGAGAGTACGCCCGGTCTCAGAAGCCGGCGCCGGCCTGGGCGTCGGCTCGGCCTCGCCAGCTGGGTTTCCGGATCCGGCCGGTCCGTCCGCAGCGGCCCCGCCCCCCGTGGACAGATCTGGTTCGCCCGGCGCGCCTGCAACGCCCTCGGCACCCCCTCGCGGACGCAGCCCCGCCTCAGCCGCGGCCACCGCCCGCAGTGCCGTCAGCAGCGGTGCCACCGCCGGCTCGTGGCGCAGCGGCACGTCGTCGCCGTCGGTGTCGAGCGGGACACCGGCGGCCGTGAGGGTACGACGGACCGCCGGGATCGTGCGGGATCCGGCGCGTACCAGGACCGCCATCTCGCCCCACGGGACGCCGTCCTCCAGATGAGCGCGGCGCAGGATGTCGGCGATGTTGTCCAGCTCGGTGCCGGCCGTCGGATAGGTGTAGACCTCCACGCGGCCACCGCCCCTCACGGGGGTCAGCTCGCGATGGGCGCGGACCTTCTCCGCCGGGAGCCGGGTGAGCGGCATACGCTGGGTCAGCAGCCGGGTCGCGGCCAGCAGGGCGGCGGCGGAGCGGCGGGAGGTCCGCAGCACTTCGACGGGGGCGGGGCGGCCGTCCGCGCGCGGGAAGGCCCGGGGGAAGTCGAGGATGCCGTTCACGTCCGCGCCCCGGAAGGCGTAGATCGACTGATCGGGGTCGCCGAAGGCGAAGAGCGTGCGGCCCTCGCCGGCCAGGGTGTGCAGCAGCCGCACCTGGGCGGGGTCGGTGTCCTGGTACTCGTCCACGAACACGGCGTCGTAGCGCGTGGCGAGCTTCTCCGCGACCTCGGGTCGTCGGGCGAGGAGGACCGCGCGGTGGACCAGTTCGGCGTAGTCCACGACGCCCTGCAGGTCGAGGACATCGAGGTACTCCGCGAGGAACGCGGCCGCAGCGCGCCAGTCGGGGCGGCCGATGCGGCGGGCGAAGGCGTCCAGGGCGTCCGGGCCCAGGCCGAGTTCCCGGCTGCGGGCGAGCACCGCGCGGACCTCGTCGGCGAAGCCCCGGGTGGTGAGGCAGGCGCGCAGGTCGTCCGGCCAGCGCACGTGCGCGAGGCCGAGCCTCTCCAGGTCGGGCTGGCCCGCGAGCAGCTCGCGGACGGCGACGTCCTGCTCGGGTCCGGACAGCAGCCGCAGCGGTTCGGCGAACAGGTCGCTGTCCTGGTGGGCGCGGACCAAGGCGTAGCAGTACGAGTGGAAGGTGGTGGCCTGGGGCGCGCGCGCCGCCCCTGTGCGCAGCGCCATTCGGTCGCGCAGCTCGACGGCCGCCTTGCGGCTGAACGTCAGCACCAGGATCCGCCCGGGGTCGACGCCGCGCGCGATGCGGGCCGCGACGGCCTCCACCAGGGTGGTGGTCTTGCCGGTTCCCGGGCCGGCGAGAACGAGCAGCGGACCGGCCCCGTGGTCAACCACGGCGCGCTGTGCCGCGTCCAGACGAGGGGGACCCGAACGGGCCGGGGGGGTACGTACCAACCGGTAAGCGCCACGGTCCACCTGCCGCACCGGGTGGTGCGGCAGGCGCCTGGTGGAGGAAGAGGAGCTCACGTGGTTCGCCGGTCCTGGTGGTTGTGCTGGTGGGCCGACCGCCGTGCGTGGCGGGCGGTGGCCGGGGGATGAGGGGGACACGTGCAGCCGACGCTACGCCGACGGGCCGGTCGGAAGGACGGCTTCCGCTTCTTCCCACACGGCTCACACGACCCGCGTGCCCCCTGCACCACGAACGTACGTCATGCCACGGATGTGCCCTGTTTCCCCCGTACGGATCAGAGGCCTCCCGCGGAGGCGTCCGATGGCGGAAGCTGGCAGGTGTGAGCCTCCGCGCGTTCGCCGCCGTCCCACCGCGCGCGTCTCATGTCGACGCGCGGCAGGTGGCCCTCGGCCGCCCGGGCCGCCGCCTTCAGGGGCGTGCCCTCGGCGCGGTAGTGGCCGAGCGCGTCGAGTTCGTGCCCGGGGAGCAGGACACCGTCCGCACGGACGACGCGCCACCACGGAACGGCACCCCCGTAGAGAGCCATCACCCGGCCGACCTGCCGGGGACCGCCCTCCTCCAGCCACTCGGCGACATCCCCGTACGTCATGACCCGTCCTTCCGGAATCAGTTCGGCGACCTCCAGGACCCGATCGGCGTACTCCGGCAGGCCTTGTGCGTCCTCCGGCAGGCCCTGTGCGTAATCCGGGCGGGCGTCCTCGGGAAGGCTGTCCTCGCTCATTCGCCCCATCCTGCCGCACACCTCCGACAACGCGACGCGCTCGCCACTGTGCGTAACGTTCGCCGTGGGGCAGAGCTTCGGGCAGACTGTGCGCCCCGCATTTGCACCCTGATGCCCCCGTGTGTCGGTGGAGCATGCCACCATCGTGCGGGCGGTGACTGGTGATACGAGATCAAGAAGAGACCATGAAGCAGCAGGGTGTGCACCCCGATGACACGGAGAGCACCCCTGATGCCTCGTCGCGCCCACACACCGCCGACTCGGACGAAGCACGCGTGAAGGGGGCAGGAGAGCCGACCGGGCGAGGTGACGCCGAGGACGCCGAAGGCACCTCCGGACGTGGTGGCGACGACTCGGACGGCGTGGCCGGGCGGGGCACCGGCGACGACTCCGGCGACCCTCACAGCGACGAGGTGGAGGGCGACGAGCCGCTCCTTCCCGCGCGCGTGCACCGCCCTTCCGACCTGATGCGGCTCCTGGTGGGCGTGCTCGCCGTCGTCGTGCTGCTCGCCATCGCGGCGTTCGCGCACGGCACCACGTCGGGGCTCGAACAGGACATCAACAAGGGCACCGGACAGGCGCCCGACCTGCTCATCAAGATCGCCGGGCTGGCGTCCAGCATCGCGATCCTGCTGGTACCGGTGGCGTTCGCGATCGAGCGGCTGATCAAGCGGGACGGGCTGCGCATCGCCGACGGCGTGCTCGCGGCGGTCCTCGCACACGGGGTGACGCTGGCGACCGACCTGTGGGTCGCCCGGGCGGCGCCCGGCTCGATCCAGGACGCGCTCACCCAGCCCTACCCCGGCGACATCAACGCCCTGACCGACCCGGTGCACGGCTACCTGGCCCCGGTCATCGCGTACATGACGGCCGTCGGCATGTCCCGCAGACCCCGCTGGCGCGCGGTGCTGTGGATCGTGCTGCTCCTCGACGCCTTCTCGATGCTGGTCACGGGGTACACGACGCCGTTCTCGATCATCCTGACGGTGCTGATCGGCTGGACCGTCGCCTACGGCACGCTGTACGCGGTCGGCTCGCCCAACGTCCGCCCGACCGGCCGGACGCTGATGGCGGGCCTGCGGACCGTCGGCTTCCACCCGGTGAGCGCGTCCCGTGAGGACACCCCGGACGCCGCGGACGCCGGTGACCGCGGCCGCCGGTACTTCGTCGCGCTGGAGGACGGCCCACCGCTGGACGTGACGGTCGTCGACCGCGAACAGCAGGCACAGGGCTTCTTCTACCGGGTATGGCGCAACCTGACACTGCGCGGCATCGCCACCCGGCGCAGCCTGCAGTCGCTGCGCCAGGCCCTGGAGCAGGAGGCCCTGCTGGCGTACGCGGCGATCGCGGCGGGCGCGAACGCGCCCAAGCTGATCGCCACCTCCGAACTCGGCCCCGACGCCGTGATGCTCGTCTACGAGCACACCGGCGGCCGCACCCTCGAATCGCTGCCCGACGAGGAGGTCACCGACGAACTGCTGCGCCACACCTGGCACCAGGTGCGGGCACTGCAGTCGCGACGCATCGCGCACCGCAGGCTGGCGGGTGACGCGATCCTGGTGGATCGTTCCGGCACCGTGATCCTCACCGACCTGCGCGGCGGTGAGATCGCGGCCGGCGATCTGTTGCTGCGCATGGACGTCGCCCAGCTCATGACGACGCTCGCCCTGCGGGTCGGCGCCGAGCGGGCGGTTGCCTCAGCCGTCGACGTGCTCGGGCCGGACACCGTGGCCGCCTGTCTGCCGATGCTCCAGCCCATCGCCCTCACCCGCTCCACGCGCGCGACGCTGCGGCGGCTGGCCAGGGAGCGGGCGGAGCGCGAGCGCGAGGCGGTGCTGGACGCGTCCCGGCAGGCCAAACAGGCCCGGCTCGAAGCGGCCGGAGACGATGCCGCGGCCGCACTCGAAAAGCCCGGCAAGAAGGCCGTACGCGCGCAGAACAGGGCCGAGAAGCGGGCCATCGGCGAGGCTCTGGACGAGGCGCGCGAGGACGATCTGCTCACGCTGATCCGGCACGAGGTGCTGCGGATCCGGCCACAGGCTCCTGTCGAACCGGCCCGCCTGGAGCGTGTGCGGCCGCGCACGCTGATCAGTTTCATCGCCGGCGCGATCGGCGCGTACTTCCTGCTCACCCAGCTCACCCACATCGAGTTCGGGCCGCTGATCGCCAACGCCGAGTGGGGCTGGGTCATTGCGGCAGTGCTGTTCTCGGCGTTCAGCTATGTGGCCGCCGCGATGGCCCTGCTGGGCTTCGTGCCCGAGCGGGTGCCGTTCCCACGGACGGTGGCGGCGCAGGTCGCCGGGTCGTTCGTGAAGATCGTGGCGCCGGCCGCGGTGGGCGGTGTGGCACTGAACACGCGCTTCCTGCAGCGCTCGGGGGTGCGACCGGGACTCGCGGTGGCCAGCGTAGGCGCCTCGCAGTTGTTCGGGCTCGGCTGCCACATCCTGATGCTGCTGGCGTTCGGCTATCTGACCGGTACCGAGAAGACCCCCTCCCTGTCGCCGTCCCGGACCGTCATCGCGGGTCTGCTGACGGTGGCGGTGCTGGTGCTCGTGGTGACCTCCGTGCCCTTCATGCGGAAGTTCATCGCCACGCGCGTGCGGTCGCTGTTCGCGGGTGTCGTGCCGCGCATGCTGGACGTGCTCCAGCGGCCGCAGAAACTGGTCACCGGCATCGGCGGCATGCTGCTGCTCACCGCCTGCTTCGTGATGTGCCTGGACGCCTCGATCCGCGCCTTCGGGGACGAGACGACGTCGATCAGCATCGCCAGCGTGGCCGTGGTCTTCCTCGCGGGCAACGCGCTCGGTTCGGCAGCCCCGACTCCGGGCGGTGTGGGTGCCGTCGAGGCGACCCTGACCGTCGGCCTGATCGCCGTCGGCCTGCCCAGCGAGGTCGCGGCCCCGGCCGTACTGCTGTTCCGGCTGCTGACGCTGTGGCTGCCGGTGCTGCCGGGCTGGCTGGCGTTCAACCATCTGACGCGGAAGGGCGCACTGTAGGAGCGGGTCCCGGGGGTGCGACGGGTGAGTTGCAGACGCGCGCGTACCGCGCCTCGCAGGCCATCCCGTTCGTGTCCCGCCCAGGCCACCGCGTGCGTACCTCGTACGGCCCGCCCACCGCGAGCGGCCCGGCGCCGGCGGGCGCAGGATGGATGCATGCCGAATCCTTCCCGGCTGCGCGCCGCTGCCCTGACCGTCTCCGCCGTGTTGCTGTCCACCGTGCTGGCGGGGTGCGGCGAGGACTCGCAGGACCAGGATCTGACGGCCCAGACGCTGAGCTGGAAGGACTGCCCGGCGCCCGACCAGGCACAAGGCGGTGGTGATGCGCCCTCTCCGCTGCCTGACGGCGACGAATGGCAGTGCGCGACCATGAAGGCGCCCCGCGACTGGGACGACCCCGAGGGCGACACCATCGGCATCGAGCTGATCCGGGCGAAGGCGAGCGGTCCGGCGGACCGGCGCATCGGCTCGCTGATCTTCAATTTCGGCGGGCCCGGCGGCTCGGGCGTCACGACGCTGCCCGCGTTCGCCGAGGACTATGCCACGCTGCGCACCCGCTACGACCTGGTGAGCTTCGACCCACGTGGCGTCGGCCGCAGTGCCGGGGTGTGGTGCGAGAACGACCAGCAGCTCGACGTCTACTTCCAGCAGGACGCCACACCGGACGACGCCGCCGAGCGCACCGAATACGTCGACAACGTCAAGGCGTTCAACGCCGCCTGCGACAAGAACTCCAGCAAGATGCTGCCGCACGTGCAGACCACCGAAGCGGCCCGGGACATGGACCTGATGCGCCAGGTGCTCGGCGACGACAAGCTCCACTACTTCGGCATCTCGTACGGCACCGAACTGGGCGGCGTCTACGCGCATCTCTTCCCCAAGAACGTCGGCCGGGCGGTCTTCGATGCCGTGGTCGACCCGACACAGAACTCCGAACAGGGCTCCCTCGGGCAGGCCAAGGGCTTCCAGCTCGCGCTCGACAACTACGCGCAGCACTGCGTGTCGCAGGTGGAGGACTGCCCGGTCGGGAACAGCGCGCAGGACGTCAAGAACCGCATCGCCCAACTGCTCAAGGATCTGGACAGCAGGCCGATTCCCGGCATCTTCCCCCGCCAGCTGACCCAGACGGCCGCGACCAGCGGCATCGCCCAGGCCCTGTACTCGCAGGACTTCTGGGAGTACCTCACCGAGGGGCTTGAGCAGGCGTACGACGGTGATGGCCAGATCTTGATGATGCTGTCGGACTCGTTGAACGGCCGCAATCAGAACGGCGAGTACAGCAACCTCACCGCGGCCAACGTCTCCATCAACTGCGCCGACGACAAGCCGCGCTACACCACCGAGTACGTGCGGGGGAAGCTGCCCGAGTTCCGGGCCGCCTCGCCGGTGTTCGGTGACTACCTCGCCTGGTCCATGATGAGCTGCACCGACTGGGCGGTGCCCGGCGCCGCCGACCATCCGGACGTCAGTGCGCCCGGCTCGGCGAAGATCCTCGTCATCGGCAACACCGGCGACCCGGCCACGCCGTACGAGGGTGCGCGCAGGATGGTGCAGGCGCTGGGCAAGGGGGTCGGCGTGGAGCTGACGTACAAGGGGCAGGGGCATGGCGCGTACAACAGCGAGAGCAAGTGCGTGAAGCAGGCGGTGGACGGCTACCTCCTGGACGGGAAGGTGCCGACGGGCGGGACGGTCTGCACCTGACCGCTGCGTCGCCTGACCGCCGCGACGACGCTCAGGCGACGCGGCAGATATCCCTAAACTTGCAGGTCAAAAGGTTATCCACAGGACCACACGGCTCAGGCTCGCTCCGCCTACCATGGCGGGACAGCCGTTCGCGATGGAGCGCGGGCGGCGAGACAGGGGGGATTGTGGCGATGGCACGCTTCGTACGGCGGACGGCGCTGACCGTCGCCGCCGGGCTGTTGGCGGCGGGTTGCGCAGGCTCGTCCGACGATGCGTCGGACAACGGCAAGGGGACGTCCGCGCCACCCCCGACAGCCAACGGGCCGGCCTCGGGGCTGCCCTCCGCACTCGCGGACCAGAAGCTGGACTGGGGCGACTGCGCGGCCACCGACGGCGCCCCCGCCCCGGGAGACGAGTGGCGGTGCGCGACGTTGAAGGTGCCACTGAACTGGGCGCAACCGCAGGGCGCGACGATCGACCTTGCCCTCATCCGCTCCGAGGCGAGCGGCGACGACCGCATCGGCTCGATGCTGTTCAACTTCGGCGGCCCCGGCGGCTCGGGATTGTCGACCATGCCGGCGTACGCCTCCACCGCCTCTGAGCTGCATGAGCGGTACGACCTCGTGAGCTGGGACCCCCGCGGGGTGGGCGCCAGCGAGGGCATCCGCTGCCGCAGCGACGAGGAGATACAGGCCGCCGAGGCCGTGGACGTCAGCCCGGACACACCGGCCGAGGAGGCGGCGTACTTCCGGGACGCCGCCGACTTCGGCCAGGGCTGCGAGGCGTCCAGCGGCAAGCTGATCGCGCACGTCTCGACCGCCGACACCGCCCGCGACATGGATCTGATGCGCCATGTCCTCGGCGACTCGAGGATGCACTACTTCGGCATCTCGTACGGCACGGAACTCGGCGGCGTCTACGCCCATCTGTTCCCCAGGAACGTGGGGCGACTGGTGCTGGACGCGGTCGTCGACCCGAGCGCCGACGCGGTGGGCCACGCCAGGAACCAGACACTCGGCTTCCAGCGCGCCCTGGACGGCTACCTGAAGTCGACCGGCCAGGACCCGGTTCAGGGCTCCCGTAAGATCGCGGCCCTGCTGGAGCGGATCGACGCGGAACCACTGGCGACATCCAGCGACCGGAAGCTGACGCAGACGCTCGCCTTCACCGGCATCGTCCTGCCGCTGTACAGCAAGTCGAGCTGGCCCACGCTCACCATGGCCCTGGAAGCCGCCGAAGAGGGCGACGGCTCCGCCCTGCTGGCACTCGCCGACAGCTACAACGAGCGCGACGAGGCGGGCCGCTACGCCACGGCGACCCACTCGCAACGGGTCATATCGTGCTTGGACGACAGGCAGCGGCCCACACCCGAGGAGGCGAAGAAGCTGCTGCCGGAGTTCGAGAAGATCTCGCCGGTGTTCGGTCAGTTCCTCGGATGGGACACGGCGGGCTGGTGCCACGAATGGCCGGTGGCCGGGCAGTCCGACACCCCGGAGGTCAGCGCTCCGGGCGCGGCGCCGGTCCTGGTCGTGGGCAACACCGGCGACCCCGCGACCCCGTACGAGGGCGCCCGCAGGATGGCGGACGAGCTGGGCAAGGACGTCGGGGTGATGCTCACCTGGAAGGGCGAGGGGCACGGTGCCTATGGGAGCGGGAGCGACTGCGTCGACTCCACGATCAACGCGTACGCGCTGAACGGAACGGTGCCGAAGGACGGCAAGGTCTGCTCATGACGCCGACGGGGGCTTCGCGCATCCATGGCACGCGAAGCCCCCGCCGCAGAGGGAGTTCGTCCGGATCAGTAGACCGGCTTGTCCGGTTCGATCTGGTTGACCCAGCCGATGACGCCACCGCCGACGTGGACGGCGTCGGAGAAGCCCGCCGACTTCAGGACCGCGAGGACTTCCGCACTGCGGACACCCGTCTTGCAGTGCAAGACAATCTTCTTGTCCTGCGGGAGGGACTCCAGAGCGGTGCCCATGAGGAACTCGTTCTTGGGGATCAGCTTGGCGCCCGGAATCGAGACGATCTCGTACTCGTTGATCTCGCGGACGTCGATGATCTCGATGTTCTCGCCGTCGTCGATCCACTCCTTGAGCTGCTTCGGAGTGATCGTCGAGTCGGCGGCCGCCGCCTGGGCCTCCTCGGAGACGACGCCGCAGAAGGCCTCGTAGTCGATGAGCTCGGTGACGGTGGGGTTCTCACCGCAGACCGCACAGTCGGGGTCCTTGCGGACCTTGACCTGGCGGTACTGCATCTCCAGGGCGTCGTAGATCATCAGGCGGCCGACGAGCGGCTCACCCGTGCCGGTGAGGACCTTGATGGCCTCGGTGACCTGGATGGAGCCGATGGACGCGCACAGCACGCCGAGCACGCCGCCCTCGGCGCAGGAGGGGACCATGCCGGGAGGCGGGGGCTCCGGGTAGAGGCAGCGGTAGCACGGGCCGTGCTCGGACCAGAACACGGAGGCCTGGCCGTCGAAGCGGTAGATCGAGCCCCAGACGTACGGCTTGTTCAGCAGCACGCAGGCGTCGTTGACCAGGTAGCGGGTCGCGAAGTTGTCCGTGCCGTCGACGATCAGGTCGTACTGGCTGAAGATGTCCATCACGTTGTCGGCCTCGAGCCGCTCCTCGTGCAGGACCACGTTCACGTACGGGTTGATGCCGAGCACGCTGTCGCGGGCGGACTCGGCCTTGGAGCGGCCGATGTCCGACTGGCTGTGGATGATCTGGCGCTGCAGGTTGGACTCGTCGACCTCGTCGAACTCCACGATGCCGAGGGTGCCGACGCCCGCCGCGGCCAGGTACATCAGGGCCGGCGAGCCCAGGCCGCCGGCGCCGACACACAGCACCTTGGCGTTCTTCAGCCGCTTCTGCCCATCCATCCCGACATCGGGAATGATCAGGTGGCGGGAGTACCTGCGGACCTCGTCTACGGTGAGCTCGGGGGCCGGCTCGACCAGGGGTGGCAGCGACACGGGGACTCCGTTGGTCGGTCTATCACTACGGATGTTCTCCTCGTAACACTGCCACGGCCTTTTTCATTCCGAGACACCTGTTCCGATACGCGAGACGATTTCGTCCCAGTAGCCGGGCATCGTCTCCCAGGGGCCGGTGCGCCCGCCGCGATCCGTCCGGTCGGTGAAGTAGATGGTCGCGGCTCCCTGCCAGCGGGCGATGCGCAGCGCCTCGTCGAGATGACCGCGGGGCACTCCGTGCACGAAGTGGCAGAAGCGCTCCGGCCCGTGTTCGGCCGTCCACTCGGCGGCCTGCGACCAGCGGTAGTCACTCCAGGAACCCCGGAAGGTGACCAACTGGTCGGCGGACTCGGCATAGCCGGGACACGGGTGTGTCCCATGACCGAGGACGATGTGGGCATCGTCGTGCAGGGCACGCAAGGTGGTGGTCGTGCGGTGGACCTCGCGGTGGCCGGCGCGGTCGGCCGGGCAGCGGTCCAGGAGGAAGCCGTCGACCTGGTACCAGTCGAGATACCGGCGGGCGTCCGCGATCGTCTCACCGAAGGGGCGGGCTCCGTACCGGATGTCGAGATGGCCGAGGACTCGGACGCCGGCGTTGCGGAGCCTGCCCGCCGCCTCCAGGCAGTGCGGGTCAGGGAGGGCGCCGGGACCGTCGGAGACGTTCAGGACGACCCAGTGCAGGGCGGCACCGTGGCGGGTGAGTTCGCCCCACTCGGTGGCGGCGAGGAGTGGGTGCGCAGGGCCGGGGACGCCTAATCCGGTGTGGACGCCGGTGTCGGCCGTTCTCGCCTTTGATCTGGTCAGATACGGCATGCCGCCTCCATCCAGATGTCGGCGAGGGACTCTTCGAGGTTGATGCGAGGGCGCCAGCCCAGGCGGTCGCGGGCGGTGCGGACGTCGGCCTGCTGCCAGCTGCCGCAGCCGTCCGGATAGGGGTATGCCGCGGGGCCGGTGTGCGCCGAGTGGGTGGAGGCGTGCGTGGACTGAAGGGTGTGCGGAGGGTGGGAGCCGTGCCCCTGGTGAGAGGCGTGAGCGGCGTGGTCCGCGTCCGTGCGGTGGACCAGAGGGTCGGTGCTGCGGGGGTGGGCCAGGGGTTCCGGACGGGGGTGGCCGATCGAGGGGCGCAGGGCGCCGGGTGGGCCGTCGAGTTCGTGCAGGGCGCCGCCGTAGCCGGCCACACGGGCGAGGATCGCGGCGGCGTCGCGCAGACGGACGGCGCGGCCGGAGCCGATGTTGATGACGCCCTGCGCGGCGGACAGCGAGGCGGCGTGCACGGCGCGGGCCACGTCGCGTACGTCGATGAAGTCGCGTTGGGCGCCGAGACCGCCGAGTTTGAGTTCGCCGTCGCCGGTCTGCATGGCGCGCCGCATGGCCTCGGCGAGGCGGCCGAGAGGGGAGCCTGCGGGGGTGCCGGGGCCGGCCGGGGAGAAGACACGGAGTACGACCGCGTCCAGGCCGGAGCCGAGGACGAGTTCCGTGGCGGCGAGTTTGCTGACGCCGTAGGGGCCGCCCGGGCGGGGGACGGCGTCCTCGGCCGTGGACGAGCCGGGCTGGCTCGGACCGTACTCGGCGGCGCAGCCGATCTGGACGAGGCGGGCGCCGCAGCCGCTGCGGCGCAAGGCCTCACAGACGGTCGCCACGGCGACGGTGTTGTGGCGGGTGAGTTCGCGGGCTCCGCCTCGTGTGGTGCCGGCGCAGTTGATGACCACCCCGGGATGGACGGCGTCGAGGAAACGGGTGAGGGCGCCGGGGCTGCCGGAGGCGAGGTCGAAGCGGACGTCGGCGTCGTCGCCGCGCCCGAGGGCGGTGAGCTGGACCGCCGGGTCGGCGAGGAGGCGGTCGGCGACGAAGCGGCCCAGATAGCCGTTGGCTCCGATCAGCAGGACTCTCATCGGGCTGCTCCCGGGTCCGGGCTGGCGGGTCGGGAGGTCGTCATCGGGGATCTCCTTGGGAAGGGGTGCGGGTGGCCTGCGGCGCCTGGGCGGGTGGGGCCACGTCCTGTCGGATCAAGTGGCTGGCGACGCCCGGTCGGGCGAAGCCAGGTGTGCTGGGTGGGTCTGCGGCGCCGGTCGGGCGAAGCCACGTGTGGTGGGTCGGCCTGCGACGCCCGCTGGGGCGAAGCCACGTCTGCTGGGTGGGCCTGCGGCACCGGAAGCGAGGAAGACACGTATGCGGGTCGCCCTGCGGCAGCCGCTGGCGCGAGCCACGTGCCGGCCTCTGCGGTGCCTGAGCACGAGCCCCGGTGTGTAGCGCCTGCTCTGCGGCGACTGCGACTGCACTCGGCTCTCGGCTCTCGGCTCTCGGTGCCACGCCGGGCGCCGTCATGCCCGCGGTGGCCCGTGCGGATCGTGGGAGTGCGTGCAGCGCCTGCGGGCGGTGCGTGGTGCATGCGCGCCGCGGGAGGAGACCCGCCAACGCTCCCCCTGCACACCGCAGGTGGACACCCCGCATTCCGCCTGCGTACGGCCGGCGAGCACCCGCCCACGCTCCCTCAGTTGACCGCGAGCCGAATCGGACCCGCCACGTCCACGTTCCGCCGGGGACTGACGCCCGTGCGCCTCGGCTCACCATTGCGTCGCCGTTCCGGCGTGCGCCGAAGCGCGGGTCAGTTTGCGGGTGGCGTGGATCAGCAGGGCGGCGGCCGCTGCTCCGCAGGTCAGGGTGGAGATGGTGCCAGGGCCCCAGATGTCGATCAGGGTCTCGACGGGAGCGGCGAGGAAGGCGCAGTGCGGGAGGCGGGCCGTGAAAAGGGTGGCCAGCGCGGCTGTCTGGGCTGTGGCCGTGGCCGTGAGGATCACGGTGGGGGCGTAGGTGAATCCGTGGGCGCCGAGGAGGCGGGCCAGGAAGAGAAGGGCGGCGAGGGTGAGGGTCTGCGGGTAGAGGACAGGCTCTTCGAGAGCGAAGGCGGTGACGGTGAGCATCGCTGCGGTGGCCGCCAGGAACAGGCCGAACGTGCCGAGGAGCAGGGGCCGTACCGAGGTGGCGAAGTCTTCGAGCCCTCTGCTGACGGTCAGTCTGTGGCGGGCCCGCACCGCGAAGTGGTGGGCCAGCCATGCGGCAGGGGCGCAGGCGAGGGTCAGGGTGAGGACGGGGACCGCGGTGAGGGGCCAGGCCGCGTCCGGCGTGGCGGCGGGGAGGGTTTCGGGGCCCCCGGAGGCGGCTGCTCCCAGGAGGCCGTCGCCCAGGGTGGCGTAGACGAGGAGCGAGCACATCCACAGGTGGGCGCCAACCGGTTGGGGTCTGCTCGTGCTCAGGGGGCCTTTGGCCAGGGCCGCATGGAAGGAGAGGGTGACGGCGAGGGTGCCTGCCGCGGCCGCGACGAGGCGTGCCTGGCCGTCGGTCACGTGGAGGGCGGCCAGCGTCGCGATGCAGGTGGTGCCGGGGAGGAGGGTCCGCAGGATCCAGGCAGCGCGGAGGCGAACAGTGGCAGGGGGTGTGGCGCTGTGCGGGTTGTCGTTGGCGCGGGGAGCCCGGGCGTACATCTCCTCGGCCAGGGAGAAGACATCCCTGTGGCGGAAGCGCGCGGCGGTGCGGTCGGTGATGCCATGGGCCTCCAGGCCCGCAGCGATCTCCAGAGGGTCCACGGCGCGCTCGCACAGGTCACGGTGACGGTGCATCAGGGCCTTCACCGGATCCGCGGGTCCGCGGCGCGGGGTGCGCTGAGCGGGATGGAGGGCATGGGTGGCGGGCCCGGCCGCCGCCTCCCTTGCCAGAGATTGCTCTCCCTCCCTTGCCGGAGACTGCTCTCCCTCCCTTGCCGGAGACCGCTCCCCCTCCCTTGCCGGAGACCGCTTCCCCTCCGCAGTCAGCGACCGTTCCGAACGGGGGTCCCATGCGCCGGGTCTGCCGGGAGTGCCTGGAGTGCCGGGCAGCCCGCGTTCGTGTACATCGGCTCTCTGTACATCGGCCCTCTGTACGTCGGCCTTGTGTACGTCGGCCCTCTGTACTGCGGCCTCGTGTACGTCGGCCCTGTGTCCCTCGGTCATCGGGCTGCCTCCGCCGCGGGGACGCGGGTGGTGGCGCGTACGGGCGGGCCCGCCGCCCAGCCGGGCCCACCGCGGGCCACCATGCGGCTCGCGGCGGAGGTCCAGCGGCCGGGAAGGTGGGCCTCGGCGGGGACTGCGAAGGGCAGGGGGTCACCGGCGTAGTCGAGGGCCGTGTGGCGGGCGGGGCAGCGCGAGACGATCTCCAGGTAAATGCCGTGAAATGCCGCGACGTTCTGCTCGACGGTGAACAGCTCGAGTGCGCGGGCGCGCGCTGCGGCGCCCAGCCGTTCACGGCGCTCCGGGTCGCGCAGCAGCGCCACGCACGCCTCCGCGAGCGCCCGGGGGTTGCGCGGCGGCACCACGAGCCCCGTACCGCCGATGACCTCCACCACCGCGCCGACGTCCGTCGACACCGTGGCCCGGCCGCAGAGCATGGCCTCGACCAGGCCGACCGGGAAGCCTTCGACGACGCTGGACAGGACACTCACGGCACCGGAGGCGTAGGCGTCGGCGAGGGTCGGTGTCTCCGGGCCGCCGATCTCCTCGAAGGAGACCGGGTTGTCCCCGACGGCGTGCGGGCCGTCGGCCTCGTCGGGGAAGAGCTGGGCGGCCAGCGCCTTGCAGTGGGTGAGGTAGGCGGCGCCCTCGGGGCCGGTGGGCGCGCCGACGACACGCAGGCGGGTGGCCGGTTCGGCCTTGCGGATCTCCGCGAAGGCATGGAGGAGGGAGACGAGATCCTTGGCCGGTTCGACCCGGCCGACCCAGACCAGCGTGTCGGGCGCCGCGCGTTCCGGGGACTCCCCCACCTCGGCGAAGGGGGCCGCGTCCATGCCGGGGTACACCGTGCGCAGCTTCGTACGGTCGGCGCCGCAGCGCTCCTGCCAGCGACGGGCGTGCGCGTTGCCGGGCGTGATGCACGAGGCCTGGCGGTAGATCTCCGCGGCGAGCCTGCCGTGGAAGGCGGCGAGCAGGGATCGCACGGCGGGCGGGGTGTCAGCGGCGGCGAGGTAGTGCGTGCGCAGCCGCACCCCGTACTCGGTGACCAGGAGGGGTACGCCGGTGAAGTGCCGGGCCAGCAGGCCGGGCAGGGCCGCCGCGCCGCCCGACGCCGCGTGACACAGGTCGGCCGAGCCGAGCCCGTCGTCCTCGTACCAGTCCAGGGACAGGGGGCGCAGGGCGCGTTCCAGGTGGGCGGCGACGGTGAGCAGATCCGGTACGCGGGCCTCGTGCGCCGTACGGAGGGCGCCGGGCGCGCGACAGGCGCGCTCCACGGCGCGTACGGCGGTCTCGGAGCGCAGCGCGCCCACCAGTCCGCCCTCCTCGCGGGCGAGTTCGGCTAGGCCGTAGAGGGCGCTGGCGAAACGGTCCGCCACAGTGGCCGACGAGTTGTCCGGCCGCCCGGCATCGCCCTTGTGCGCTTCGGTGCCCGCTCCGGTCGCCGCTCCGGCGCACAGGACGGCCGCAAGCTCGCCGTAGCACTCGGCGAACCGTCGTCGCGCGCGGCGGCCGTGGACGACGCCGTCGTCCTCCGCCGTCCACAGCGGTGCCGTGCGGACGTGACGGACCTGGGACGGCAGTGCGAGCCAGCCCTCGCCCTCCTGGTCCTCGCTGCGGCTGAGCACGTAGACGTCGATCTCGTGCTGCGCGAGCCCGCGCACCAGCCGGTCGCACCAGGTACTGGCGTCACCGCTCACGTACGGATAGCCACCCTCGGTGAGGATTCCTATGCGCACGGATGCACCCCCGATCTTCCTTATGGGAAGCCGCCGTTGGACCGGCGGCTCGCAGCGGGAAAGAACGTATGCGGGCAAGCCGGTGGCGGGGGGGGGGGGGGGGGGGGGGGGGGGGCGGGGCCGGGGGGTCGCGGGGGTCGGGTGGGTGGGGCGGGGGA